>NZSO01000058.1 GCA_002696885.1 Verrucomicrobiales bacterium
TTTTATCATGTCAGATTCCCCTACTATTATTTACACGAAGACAGATGAGGCACCAGCTTTGGCTACCTACTCATTTTTGCCAATCATTCAGGCGTTCACTCGATCTTCGGGAATAGATGTCGATCTTCGCGATATTTCACTGTCAGGTAGGATCCTAGCAAATTTCTCTGATCATCTTGATGATGACCAAAGAATTAGTGATGCTCTTGCAGAGCTTGGTGAATTAGCCAAAACCAAAGAGGCCAACATTATAAAATTGCCAAACATCAGTGCTTCAGTTCCTCAATTAAAAGCAGCAATCAAGGAACTCCAATCAAAAGGTTTTAAACTGCCAGATTATCCCGAGGATCCCTCAAATGATGATGAGAAAAAAATTAAAGAAAAATATGACAGAGTAAAAGGGAGTGCGGTTAACCCAGTTTTAAGAGAGGGAAATTCGGATAGGAGAGCTCCTTTGGCAGTTAAGGAATACGCAAGAACCAATCCTCATAGAATGGGCGCTTGGTCCTCCGATTCCAAAACGAAGGTGGCTACTATGGGGTATGATGATTTCTGCTCTAACGAAAAGTCTGTTACCCTTAGCGAAGACAAGAATTACACTATCGTTTTTACTGATGAAAATGGTGCTTCTACTGAACTAAAAGGTTCTGCTCCTTTATTGGCAGGTGAAATCATTGATTCAACAGTGATGAGAAAAAATTCACTCGTTGATTTTTTAAGTGAGCAAATTGCTCTTGCTAAGAATGAGAATTTATTATTCTCGCTTCACATGAAAGCGACAATGATGAAGGTTTCTGATCCGATCATTTTTGGACATTGTGTTAATACTTTTTTCAAGAGTTTGTTAGAAAATTTCGGTGAAGAAATTGAGGAGATTGGGGTAGATTTTAATAATGGTTTCGGTGATCTGATTTCAAAGATCGATGCATTATCCCCTGAGAAAAAAAGTGAAATTCTAGAGTGTGTGGAGAAATGCTTAAACGCTGGCCCAGACCTGGCCATGGTTGATTCTGATAAAGGCATTACAAATCTTCATGTTCCTAGTGATGTTATCATTGATGCGTCAATGCCAGCCATGATACGTGGATCTGGTAAGATGTGGAATAAAGATGGAGAAACACAAGATACCCTCGCGGTAATTCCAGACAGCAGTTATGCGTCAGTTTATCAGGCTACTATTGATTTTTGTCGGGAGAACGGCGCCTTTGATCCAACAACAATGGGATCAGTGCCTAATGTAGGTCTAATGGCTCAAAAGGCTGAAGAGTATGGATCACATGATAAAACTTTTGTTGCGCCTGGAAAAGGGTCCATAAAGGTCCTTGATGATGACCAAAATGTATTACTCGAACATGAAGTGTTCGAGGGTGATATCTGGCGCATGTGCCAGACCAAAGACGAACCTATTAAGGACTGGGTTAAGCTTGCTGTGAATCGTGCTAGGAGCACCGGAACACCGGCAGTTTTTTGGCTGAATGAAGAAAGAGCCCATGATTCAGAAATTATAAAAAAGGTTCAATTGTATCTTGAGGATCATGATACCGATGGGTTGGATATCAGAATTCTGGATCCTGAAAAAGCGACCAAATTTTCACTGGAAAGAATAAAGAAAGGTCAGGACACAATATCAGTTACTGGGAATGTTTTGAGGGATTACCTAACGGATCTTTTTCCAATTCTTGAACTGGGTACTAGTGCAAAGATGTTATCAATCGTACCTTTGATGAGTGGTGGTGGTTTGTTTGAAACGGGTGCCGGTGGATCTGCTCCCAAGCACGTGCAACAATTTGAAGAAGAAAATCATTTACGCTGGGATTCGTTGGGTGAATTTTTAGCTCTCGCAGTTTCCTTGGAGCATTTAGGGCAACAATTTGATAACTCAAAAGCTTTAGTCATCGCGAAAGCCTTAGATCTAGCCAACACCAAATATTTGCTAGAGAACAAAGCGCCTTCCCGAAAAACAGGAGAAGATGATAATAGAACCAGTCATTTTTATTTGGCTACGTATTGGGCAGAAGCTTTAGCTCAACAGGAAGATGACTTGGAGCTTAAAGAGCAATTCAGCTCAATCTCAGAATCCTTACTCAGTTCTCAAGATGATATTGTGCGTGAATACTTGGACGCGCAGGGTGATCCAGTTGATGTCGGTGGTTATTATCGGCCAGTTGATTCGATGGCTGAATCGATAATGAGACCTAGTTCTACTTTTAACGCTATCATTGATAAGCTTTAGGACGTAGATATTGAATCAATCATTAGGCTATTAAATAATAGGCAAGCCTGATCCTAGTGTAATAGTCACAAAACTTTCTACCTTAGAGGGTTGCTTCTTTCTTTGCTAGAGGGGAATATAGTTTATGCGTTGTGCAGAANTAGTGACTAATTTTTTATTATTCCAGATNCTGTTTCTGTTTAATGNTGGTCTTTCTTTTGGTGANGATCAGAAAATTCAACATTGGTCATTTGTTCCGCCTAAGNCNCACACGCCNCCAGAAGTTTCAGACAAATCATGGCTGACTAATGAAATTGATAACTTCATCCTACTCAAACTTGAGAAGAATGGTCTAGAGCCGGCAGCAGAGGCAAGTCCACACCAGCTTATTCGTAGGGTTTATTATGATCTTATTGGGTTGCCGCCTGACCCTGATGAGGTAAGAGAATATATTCAAAACCCCTCACTCGAATTATATAAAAAAATTGTTAACAGGTTATTGGACTCTCCTCAATACGGTGAAAAATGGGGACGCCACTGGCTTGATGTTGCCCGCTACGGTGACTCTAATGGGGGAGATGAAAATCATGCTTATCCTCATGCATGGAGATATAGAGATTATGTCATAGATGCTTTTAACAGAGATGTCCCATATGACCAATTTGTTCACCAACAGATTGCGGGTGATTTATTGAAATCTCAGCATTCGGAACAAACCCATTTAATAACGGCTACCGGATTCTTAGCTATTGGCACAAAGATACTCGCAGAAAAAGATCCTGTGAAAAAAAGAGCAGACATCGTCGATGAGCAAATTGATACCATTAGTAGGTCTCTAATGGGAATTAGTGTTTCTTGTGCTCGTTGTCATGACCATAAATTTGATCCTATTCCAACATCAGACTACTACGCTTTGGCTGGCATTTTCCATAGCACTTCTATTGAAGATAGAAGTGTTTACAGGCCGGATTCAGCAAACGCTGAGAAGATACGATTATCTAAAGTAAAAAATTTAGAAGATGATCTAAAAATTCTCGATTCTAAACTTTCGAATTTGGTTGATAAAGATGCAGTTTTACAAATAGAAGCCGAAAAATTTGCATCAGGTAATGTTAAAATAATCGAAGCAGAAAACGACCAAGAGGTAACCTACATATCTGATCCTGGTAGTCAGGATAACTATGCTGAATACACGTTGAAAATTCCAAAAAAAGGCCACTATTCAATTGATTTTAGATACGCCGCTAAGAGTTCTCGACCAGGCAAATTAATCATCAATAAGGATCAGGATAATTCTTTACCCGTTCTTAGTGAAGTGACAGGAGGTTGGAGTTCAGAATTTCAAAAATGGATTAATGAGGGTTATGCTTTTTTTGATGCTGGTGAAAATAATCTAAGAATTGAATCCAAACCTCTCATGTCACATTTAGACAAGGTTAAATTTTCACTCTTAAAGGATTTGGAGTCGGTAAAAAAAATTAATGGAGAGAAGAAAAAAGCGTCACTTGAATTGGCTAAACTTAAATCTGAAAATACCAACACGTATAAAGTAATGGCCGTCAAAGATGGGGAAATCGCTGATATGAATATCAACGTAAGAGGCGACCCGCATTCAAAAGGAGATAAAATTAAAAGGGGAGGGCTTACCTTTATAAAACCTAAAAAAATTTTTTCATGTGATGATAAGTCCAGTGGTAGGTTGAAATTTGCCACATGGATGACTCAGCCTGATCACCCTCTAACTTCTAGAGTAATTGTTAATAGAGTTTGGTATTGGCATTTTGGTAAAGGGATTGTTGAGAGTGTTGATGATTTTGGAACAACAGGGTCAAACCCGTCGCATCCAGAATTACTTGATTATTTAGCTGTGAAATTCATCGAAAACGGATGGTCGATGAAGCGCCTTCACCAAAAAATTCTTTTTTCGAGTGCTTACCGCATGTCGACTAATCACAAGAATCCTGAGGTTCTAAAAAAAGATCCAAACAATGATTTATATTCTCGCCGAGATGTTCGTCGATTAGAAGCTGAAGCATTTCGTGATTCTATTCTCAAAGTCTCTGGTAATCTCAATTATGACAAGCCCATTGCTCCGCTAAAAGTTAAGAGTCAAGATCCCTCACCCTCTGATTTAATAAACAATCGCAAAAGCTATGAGTCTTTCCCTCATAGGAGTATTTATCTTCCAGTCATTCGTTCTCATGTTTATGATTTTCTAAGTCTGTTGGGTTTTCCTAATGCCACGGCGAGCGTGGGGCAAAGGCCTCTTACGACGGTTCCAACTCAGGCACTTATGATGATGAATAATCCGTTTCTTATAAATCAGGCTAAGAGTTTGTCCGAAAGGATACAGAATGGAAATTATATTGATCTATACTTACTTCTATATGCTAGGGAGCCGAGTGATCAGGAAATTAAATGGATTAATGCTTTTATAAATGAACACGCAAAAATAAAAGGAAAAGAGAGGGCCTGGGAGGCCTTATGCCATACCTTGTTAATCTCAAATGAATTCATGCATGTCTGGTAATCATATGATGAGCAACTTTTCCAGAAGGGCGATGCTTGATAAAATGTGCGTTGGCTTTGGAGGTTTAGCCTTAAATTCTATTTTAGCTAATTCCTCTTTTGGTTCCCAAGATCATGATCTTCCGAATCTTAAGCCTCGTGCAAAAAGAATTATATTTTTATTCATGCATGGGGGGCCTTCTCATGTGGATTTATTTGACTATAAACCTGCTCTGAAATCAAACCACGGAAAGACCTTGCCTTTTCCTGAGAGAAAAGTTCAGTTTGCCGCAAGAGGAAATATTTTCGCGCCACCATGGTCATTCAGGCAAGTAGGTCAGTGTGGTCATTGGATGTCAGATTTATGGCAACATTTGCCAGAGGTGGCAGATGAATTATGCATGTTGAAATCATTGTGTGAAACCAATGTCTCTCATGGGGGAGCATGCATGAAATTACATACTGGTGATGAAGCTTTATTAAGGCCAAGTCTAGGATCTTGGGTCAGCTATGGTCTGGGATCAGAAAATCAGAATCTTCCCTCCTTTGTTACAATATGCCCAACCTCACTTCACGGTGGAGTGAATAATTTTGGATCAGCTTTTTTGCCCGCTAGGCACCAGGGTGTAGCCCTCGGTACCCCTGGATATCCTAACGCGCCGGCAAGTGAAGCTAAATTTCATTACATGAACAATCCGAGCGTTGGCAAATCTGAACAGGAACTCCAAATTGATTTGTTGCGTAAGTTGCATCAGGTAAATCAAGTTACTAACGATCAGTTGGAGACCAGAATTAAAAGTTTTGAAATGGCTTTCAAAATGCAGATGAGTGCTCCTGAAGCTATCGATTTATCTCAAGAGTCCGAGTCGACTCGAAATCTCTATGGCATGGATGGATCTGAAACCGATAATTTTGCTAGGCAGTGTATATTGGCAAGAAGGCTAGCTGAAAGAGGAGTTCGATTTATTCAAGTTAGTCATGCTAACAGCTTGCCTTTTAATAATGAACAATGGGACCAGCATTCACATTTAGAGAAAGGACATTCTATAAATGTGCGCCAAATTGATAAACCGATCACAGGTCTAATAAAAGACCTTAAGGCAAGAGGACTTTTGGATGATACACTTGTTCTTTGGGGAGGTGAATTCGGCAGGACTCCAACAGCACAAAAGGGTAATAATGAAGTGGGCCGAGATCATCATCCGGATGGATTTACCATGTGGATGGCTGGCGGTGGAGTTCGTTCGGGATTAACTTACGGTGCCACTGATGAGTTTGGATACCATGCTGTTAAGGACAGAATGACTATTCATGATTTACATGCCACTATTCTTTACATGATGGGTATAAATCATACTGAGTTAACTTATCATCACAACGGAAGGGATTTTCGTTTGACGGATGTATATGGAAATGTGGCTCACAAAATAATAGCGTAGATATAATTTCATTCTACGAGAGCGCCGCCGCAGGAACTGCCGGTACCAGCGGTACATCCAAAACAATGTGACTGTGTTCTGATTGACGTATTTTGAAACTCTTTGGGATCAATATCCCAAACCTTAAGGCTTCTATTATTTTTGTAAGTTGGTAATTTCAGCATTTGATTAAAATCACAATCAAAAACTTCACCAACCCAATTGACACTAATTGTGTCTCTACACATGAGGTTATTGACTGTCTGTGGGTTAAAAGAATTTCTTAGTAGTAAAAGATAATCGTTGAACTTGTCATTACGCTTTAGCCAACTAGCGAATCGAGAGATTGGCATATTTGTAATGCAATAGAGATTGTCAAAGCTGATAGAAAAATGATCCATCATTGCTTTTTTGTATTCCTGCTCTAACTCTTTTTGATCAGGCGGTAAGAAATCTCCACTAGGATTATAAACAAAATGCATGGCCAAATCTGGATTGCTACCATATCCAATGGCATTCAATTTTTGAAACGCTCTTATGCTTTTATCGAATACTCCATTACCCCTCTGGGCCTCGACGTTTTTTGGTTCATAGCATGGCATTGAGGCAATGATTTCAACATTGTTTTCGGCAAGAAAATTGACTACCCAATCAAAACCTTCTTCCTCAATAATAGTAGCATTTAATCTGGTAATAACTTTTCTTGAGGATGTGAAATTTCTTACACTTCTTATGAGGTCTTTATAGCCTGGAACCATTTCTGGTGTGCCTCCTGTAAGATCAAGAATGGAGATGTCAGTTGAAGAAAACCACTCAATTACATTCGAGATCGTTTCATGACTAATTATTTCCTTACGATTGGGCCCAGCGTTTACATGACAATGAGTACAAGTTAAATTGCAAAGCTTTCCCATATTTAGCTGAAGAGTTCTTGTCTTCTCACGCCTAAGTGAGATTTTATGCGTCTCTAAAACTGTTTCAAAATTATGACTTTCTTTCACTTTCTTAGTAAGAAATATACTTATGTAATATTTTACAAAAAAAATATATTTTTATAATAGTAATTATAATATAGTTAGACCTTACTATTATTAGAGATCATGAACGTTTTTATTTTGGCCAACATTTGGGTATGGGCGGTTCCATTGGCAATCGCTTTAATTTTCATCCTTTGGGCTGGAGGAGTCTACAACGCCCTAATAAGACTAAGAAATTTTTATGAAAATGCTTGGGCCCAAATTGATGTTCAGCTGGAGCGCCGGTATGACTTGATTCCTGATCTTGTTGAAACCGTAAAAGGCATCATGAAACATGAGCGTGAGACTTTGGAAGAGGTAATTAAGGCAAGAAATTCTGCAGTTGCCGCCAAGGCTCAAAATTCAGCAAATATTGGTGATCCAGATAGCATGGGGGCTTTAATTGCTGCCGAAGCTGGTCTTCAAGGCGCATTAGGTAATTTGTTCGCTCTTTCAGAAAGTTACCCAGATTTGAAGGCCAATCAAAACATGTTGCAACTACAGGAAGAATTGACAAGTACTGAAAACAAAATTGCATTTGCCAGACAAGCTTTCAACGACAGTGTGACTTCCTATAATAATAAAAGAGAGACTTTTCCATCCAACATCATTGCAGGAATGTTTGGATTTAAAGATAAATCTTTATATGAGGTTAAAGAAGAGAAAAAAGAAAAAGTGGCTGTCAAATTTTAGAAATCACTGAAATCTTTTTGATTCTTGATAGATGGATTTTTTTGGTCGTCAGGACATAGCGAGGAAGAATTCCAAGATTCTAATTTTTTATTATTCAATAGCCGTTCTTGCTATTTCTAGCCTTATTGGATTAACACTTCTTTTCATAAAAAGTTGGTTACTGAAATCAGAAAACATTAGACATCTGCAGGTCGATTTTTTTGATCCTAAGCTCTTTCTAATGGGCGCTGGACCAGTTCTAATATTGATATTATTGGCTTCCTTTTTTAAATCGCTTGCTCTTTCTAAAGGTGGTGGGGCGATGGTTGCTAAATCATTAGGAGGTCGAGAAGTTGACCGTTCTACGAATAATCATAAAGAACGTGTTCTTGTCAATGTCATTGAAGAAATGTCCATTGCCTCAGGAGTTCCAGTTCCGAGCATTTTCATTCTTGATCAAGAAGATGATATAAATGCTTTTGCAGCTGGTTACACGCCGAGTGATGCGGCGATTGGTGTAACCAACGGCTGTTTGAATATTCTTAACCGAGATGAGCTTCAAGGTGTTATAGCTCACGAATTTAGCCATATTTTAAACGGTGACATGAGGCTTAATATTCGAATGATTTCGGTATTATTCGGTATTTTGGTCCTCACTCTTATAGGCTATTTTACATTGCGTTTGCTGCCTTCGGGGTCTTCCCGGCGCTCAAGTTCAAAAGAAGGTGGGGGAGGAGGTCTCGCCATCATTCTCGTCATCGCTCTAGCGATGATGATATTTGGATTTATCGGTCAAATAACGGCAAAGCTAATCAAGGCTGCAGTTTCTCGACAGCGTGAATTTTTAGCCGATGCCTCGGCTGTTCAGTTTACTCGAAATCCTGCGGGAATTTCTGGAGCCCTCAAAAAAATTGGAGGAGGTGCAGGATCAACCATCAGTCATCATCGTGCTGAAGAGGCGAGCCACATGTTTTTTGGATCCTGCTTCAAGAAAAAATTCATTAATATTTTCGCAACTCACCCTCCGCTTGAGGATAGAATAAGAGCTATCGACGGAACATTTGAAGGATTCATCTCTTCGCGAAATCAAAATTTCTCACAGAGCCATTTTGGCCAAACCGAATCAATGGTTTCATCCTTATCAGGGGGACAATCGATCTCAATTGAAAATCAAAAGCAGGAATATGGATTAAAAGTACTTGATCAGATGGGTCAGATTTGTGATGAGCAAATGTATGTTGCCCGAGGAATTTTATCGTCCATCAATAATTCAATTATTAATGCTGTCCGCGATAGAGACGGGGCTAAAGTTATAGCTGGATTTTTGTTGTTGTCTTCTGACGAATCAACAAGAGAAAGACAAACTGTTATTATCAAAGATTTCGTTGGACCTATTTTTGATGATTTGCAAGGTCACATAGAGGAAATATTGGAGTCTCCGTCAGCAACTAAAATAGCAATTATGGATCTGTGCCTTCCGTCGCTTAGGAGTTGCTCGGAAAACGAATATGACCAATTCTGTAATTACATTGATATGCTTATTCTTGCAGATGACCAAATCGATTTATTTGAATTTATGATTCAAAGAATTATAAAGCGTCACCTCGATAAGTATTTTGGTCGTGTAAAAAAATCCAACTCCTTTCGTTTTGTTTCATTGTCGAACGTTAAAAAGGAGTGCACCGTAATTCTCTCAGCAATGGCTGGCGTTGGCAGTGCCGTCAAATCTGAATCTTTAGAAGCCTTCAATAATGGGGCATTAATTCTTGAAAACGAGGGCTCTGGCAATTTAAAAATGCTCGGACCAGGCTCCTGTGGAATTAATGAAATCGACAAGGCTCTTGATAAATTAGAAAGATGTTCAAGCACTTTGAAAAAGGATATTTTAGTCGCTTGTGGTACTGCGGCCTTATCTGACAACCATTTGTCATGCTTAGAAATAGAACTATTGCGAGCCGTTGCGGATTCTATAGGAACGCCCATTCCTCCTTTTGTATTCAGAGAAAGTGAGAATGGACATTGATCAATAAGTGAGGCTTATTAATCGAAGGTGTTAAACACTAAACAAACAGAAAATAAATGTGTCCCATTCTGGTTGTGGCCTAATGTATTAGGCTTAGATGCACCAATAGTTGCAGTTGTTTGGCAATACCTATTTGCTGTTGTCTTCGAAATTAAGATTCCTGCCTCTAATTATTTAGCGCTTTTTCTTGTGGTTTGGGTGATATATTCGGCGGATCGATTACTAGATGCAAAAATGTTGAGTAGTAAAAAAAACTCGACCACAAGGCATAATTATTATCACCAAAATTACCGCGTTCTTTTTTTTATTACGGCAATCATTGCCACTGTTACGGCTGTCATATGCCTTACGAGCATTCCTTTCGCAGTTTTGAAATTTGGACTGATGATATCATGTTTTGTCATTGTTTATTTCATCCATAGAAAATGGGGTAGAGGTGGAATGATTGTTTTTTTGCCCAAAGAAATATTTGTTGGTTTAGTTTTTGCCATAGGAACCACCTTGATTGGTTACACGTGGACCCGAGAAATTCCCGATGTTTTTTTGTCCATTCCTGTCATCGGCTTCGGAGTTTTATGTTCAATGAATTGTTTAGCCATTTCAGTCTGGGAAAAAGACTCGGATGCCTTTAATGACAATTCTGCCCTACCTCAATTATTGCCACAATTTGCCACCCATTTTCCGTTAATTTCATTGATCGTTTTTTTAATAATGTCTGCTGTTACATATTCTTTATTTCGATCAGAGGATTTTTTAGTGCTCTTAGCAGCTTCATTAGGTTGTGGTTTGCTCTCACTAATTTCATTTTTTGGACAAAGATTTTCTAATCAATTAATTCGAGTTCTTGCTGATGTTGCTGTTCTTGCTCCTGCATTGCTGATTATTATTTTTCTCAAATGAGTTTTGATAGGGTTGCGAATTGTTATCAGTGGATGGAGAAAATAGTTTTCCGCACTGACCTTGAAAAAGTTCGTAATTTTCATCTGCGCTTAGTTAGAGATGCAGAGTCAATTCTAATTATTGGGGGTGGAGATGGAAGGTTCCTCAAGAATATTTCCGAGATCGGTACTGATGCTCAAATTGTGTCTGTAGATTCGAGTTCAGAAATGATTAGATTATCACAATCGAGGACTCATAACACCGAGCTTGATGTAAGGCACGTTTGCCAGAATTTTCAGGACTTTGAGTTTTCAGAAAATTTTAGACCAGATTTAATTTTTGCTCACTTCTTTCTCGATTGTTTTACAGAGGATGAAGTTATTTTAATAGTAAATCGCCTCTCCAAATCGTCTCTCAAATCAACGAAATTGGTTATAAGCGACTTTTTTTTACCAGAAAAAGGATCTGTTTCAGGAATTTATCGAAGGATACTTACATATGTAATGATTCGTTTTTTTAGGCTTTTTTGCAGAATTTCTGCAAAAAAACTACCTAATATTCCTAAAATAATGCGTTCAACGGGTTGGACTTGTACAGCTCACAAGAGCCTGAGGGATGAATTTATTAATAGCTGGGTCTGGGAGCTTGAAGGATATTCCAAAAGACCTTGAACCATGCCATCTTACTGTTAGAATAATAGAAACTAAACCCTCCAAGAAAAAAATTAAACCCTATAAGTTAAGGGGGGAATTTGACCAGAAAACAACCCCATAAATTAAATATGAAAACCCAATTCAATCAAAAAGGTTTCACTCTTATCGAATTGCTTGTTGTGATTACAATTATCGCAATTTTGGCAAGTGTGTCAGTACCAGTCTTTTCATCTATCCAACAGAAAGCAAAAGTTAATAAATCAATGCAACAGGCCTCCGGTATATACAAGGGTATCTATGCTTTATACGGGGAGCAGGGTTTCCTTCCTGAAGGAGACAACGCAAATACTATCCTAGCTGAGGTTGCCATTGAAATGGATTCAGAGAAGCCTTTTTATGTAGCTGGTTGTGCATGGCATGGTACTGGAGCAACTAAAAATGGTGGTGATAACTTCCATGAAAGAAGTACACCTGCAGGTGAAGCTCTAGAAGCTGGTGCAAACCATTATGCAGTGAACAAAAGATCTCGTTTCGAACCACGTTACCCAATGCTTGCTTCTGGATTTTCCACAACTGTTGGTCAATATGCTCAGGAAAGAGCTGATCTTGGTGGAATTTGGGAAGGTAAAACAGCCGTGGTTATTTATGGAACAGGAGATGCAGAAATTGTTAAATTAGACATGAGCGGCAAAGCCTTGAAAGACATGGGCGGAAGAAGCGTAGATATTTTTGATTATCAAGGGAAAGTTGATATGGTCAATCCTCAGAGAGGTAACTAATCCTTTTTAATCACAAAATTATTTTACAAAGCCGGTACTTTAGTTAGTGCCGGCTTTTTTATTTTAATGGGATGTTTTTCAATGAAGGATCAGTTTCTGATAATGTCCTGAATCCAATAACACTTGATCTAAAATTTCTATTTTTTAGAGCTTTACGGTCTGTGAGCTTGGTTATTTTTCTTGAATTAGATTCCGTATTCCCTCCGCGTAATACAGGAAGATATTTGCCTATGATTTCCGGGTCCTGTTGAATGCTCATGGTCCATTCTGTGACGTTACCCAATAAACCTGCAACGCCTGCAGATGATACGTCACTGTCAATTAGTGAGACAGGTTGCCATTTTGATGCATTATCACCTGTCTGTTCAACAAAGTTTGAATTGGAATTATTGCCCCATGGATAAATATTACCAACTTTACCACGTCCTGATTTTTCCCACTCCTCCTCCGTTGGAAGCCTCCGTCCTTTCCATTTGGCGTATGCAAAAGCATCCCACCAGTCTACAAAAATAACTGGAGAATTTGGGGTAATGAGGTAGCCCATAAATTTTTTTCCTTGTATTGCAGCATTATAATACTGATCCCAATATTTGGGTTTATGATCTGTTTTGTCTTTAGGTTGATCGGGGTGATCGAATACTGGATTTTTGTGATTTTCTAAAGCATCAAGGAAAGCTTTATATTGAGAGATTGTAGTTTCGTATTTATCAATCCAAAAAGTTGGTAAGGTTTTCGTTTCNTCACTTTGATAAATAAATTCTCCACCATCAATTCTTATCATTACATCAANATTAGTGTTATTAATACCGGGTGGAGAGTTTTGGTTTTTTGAAAAATANACNACTANNAAAATGCCAATAAGGNCGCATATCACCGAACTACAAAAGAGTAATNTGTGACCACTTCTTTGAACGNNTAAAGTGGAATNAACAGTGTCTGAGTGTATTTTTTGATAGTGCTGAATAGCCTCTGAAAATCTTTCCCAAGTGTATGAACGATCAGATGCATGAAAATCATCAAGTAAGGAAAAGAGTTCTAGGTTTGTGTTAATATCAACAAGGCTTGATATGTTACTGGTAAGGTATCGAATAGAATTTTGTTCATTTGAAATATCGGGACCTTTTTTGATGGCCGTGTTGGCAACGCGGATAGTGCCATCAGGGTTGATAAATATTTCTGATAGTTCGAGAGGAGTGTGTGGTATTTGATTAACCTTAAGATAGAGTTGTGTTTCTATAATAACCTTGAGAAGGTCCAATATTTGGGATTGGTTAATTTTTAAACCGTACGACAACGTATTTTCTAAACTCTGGCCACTTAGGAGTTCACTTGTATAAAATATCCTACCCTCGTTCTCATGACCTTCATAAACAGCAACAATATTAGGATGAGAAACACTTGCTTTTGCTCTAACGCATTCTCTGAAGTTATTTACAGAGTTTTCGGAATGAGTTAAGTTTTGTTTTAGTAGTGTTAAAGAAACTTCCCGATTAATCGATCGCTGAATTGCAATATGGGTTTCAGTTTCCTTGTCTGATTTCAAATATTTTGTTAATTCGTAATCACCAATGATTTTTTCAGAGGCGGTTAAGGTGTTAGCTAGAGGAATATCCTCGTCCTCAGAAAGCTCCTCAACAGCTACAGGTTTTAGAGATTTTTTGCCTGACTGATTTCGAGTTTTGGAACCAATATTTATATTTTCGTTAATCCATTGATCAATCTTATCAATCTCTGTCGAAGTGAATCTGAAATATTTTGAATTAAAAAAATGTGATGGGTCTTTTGTCTCTGAATTTTGTCTATTAATGACAATATCTATTCCGCCTAATTCAGATATTAATTGAGGATTCAGATCGGAATAGCTGAGGTGAACAATTTTAACTTTATCATATCTTCTTAAAGCATCGACTAGTGGGTCAGCCGATTCTTTATTTCGCGAGATGATTAAAATAGTCATCTTCTTATTTTCAATTATTTGAGGGCGGAAATAATGAGTTATCGATGAATGACCTATTCAGACTTTGCTTGGGTTCTAAAAGTGTTCTCGGGCTTGCATAAATGTCTTGAACAATATCTTTGTAGTACAAACGAGCAATAAATCCATAATAATGCCTAGAATTACTGGTCTCCTCTTCATTGGCAGGAAATATAGGCAACCGATATTTCCATTGTACAATTTCAGAGTTTCCAGGACTCCAGTCGATCGGAGCAGTTTTCCAAGTTGCTTCAGGCTGATCAGATAACGTTGTCTGTATTTTTAAATCATCGACTAAGTCATAAAAGTCTATAATTAAAGTGATGTCTTTAGCATCGGGTTTGGTTTTCAATTGAGATTTTATCTCAATATCAACCAAGACGGTTTCTCCAGTGGATTGAATGTCTGGTGCTGATTCAAGGATTGTTCCAAAAACAAAGTTCTGTTGTTTTTTGGAGGTACCCATAGCGGGTTGCTCGGTTAACTTCAACTTTGCTATTTCCCAGTGATCCTTGGCTACTTCTTTTCCTAGGCTCATAATTTTGTTGAGCTCATCATCTGATTTTTGGTGCAATGACATCACCTCATAAGTGAGATGGAGTTCCCAAAGTAACTTAGATTCGTTGGGATAGGACAGCTTTGCTGCTCTTAATTTTTTAAGAGATTGGAGTGTTTTGCCCTCTTCTCTCAACGATCTACATATTTGAATTAATTCCTCCAATTCTGTGACTTTCTCATTTTGGACAGAATTAGTAATTTGATTATCGGGTGCCGGTTCTTTCGGTTTGGTAGTATTTAATTTTTTTGATTCTTTGAATGAATTAGTCAGTATTTCAGCAATCAAAGCCTTTTCCTTATCTTCCGATTCTGAATCTTCATTTATCACATCTTGAACTAATGGCTTTGGAGGAACTTTAGTTTCATCTTCCCGACCAACGTCTTTTTTGGGAGGAGGTTGATCATTCTCGATATTCCCCTTAAAGGTATTATTTTTTTGATATAAAAAAATGATCCAAATTGCTAATAAAAGAATTGTGATTCGATAAACGAATTTTTCTTTTACCAATTTTTGTGCTTTAGGGGATTTCATTCAATGAAGAATATTATTACTAATTTACAGTATGAGAAATCCTCTCGCAACTAAGTAGAATTTCTTAAAATATGATGTTTCTTAGATGGCAATCAAGTTATGAATAAAACAGGCAAGAATTCACTCACGCCAAAGAGGGTCGATATTGGATTACTTCCCATTGATGCTGCACTCAGCCTTAGGCATTTGCCCGGATTTCTTTTTTTTGACTCATCTAATGGGGCTCAAGAGTTTTCAAATAAGGGTTCATTATCAATTATTGGGGCTTTGCCAGATTATACAATAACTGGAGACATCAATGACGATTATGAACAATTATTAACAAGCTATAACGAAGATGGTGAGTCGAATCATCATATTGATTGTGGTTTTCCTGTTGGCGGACTTTTTGGACATTTCACTTTTGATGGTAAATACCATTTTGGTAAATATTCTAAACTCCTTGTTTATTTACATGATCAGAATGAATGGTTTGATGTTGGAGGTTTATCTGATTTGATAAGTTCTGGCTCAATTGAGAGTTGCCAAAGTGCTAAAATTCAATTTTGCGAGGGTTTGGGAGAGAAGGCTTTTTGTTCAATGGTCAAAAAAGCTAAAGAATATATTGCTGCAGGTGATATCTATCAGGTTAATCTGTCCCAAAGGTTTGCTGCTGACTGGCCTGAAGGTAAAGATCCTTTCGATTTATTTTTAAAATTAAGAGAATGTTCGCCTGCTCCTTATTCAGCATTCTACGAAATTAATGATCAAACAATTATTTCATCATCTCCAGAATGCTTTCTTAATATGAGTGGACCTGGTGTTATTACTAGACCGATTAAAGGAACAAGACCAAGATTCAATGATCCGGGCGAAGATGAGCGTTCTGCTGCGGAATTAATGACTTCACCAAAAGAAATATCAGAACTGGTCATGATCACGGATCTTGAAAGGAATGATTTAGGAAAAGTTTGTGAATACGGATCGGTGAGAGTCACCGAGCTCTTAAAGCTGGAAAAATTTGCCCAAGTTTTTCATTTAGTAAGTTCAGTTGAGGGGCGTTTAAACGATAAGAATAATCACTTGAGTGCTCTTATGGCTTGTTTCCCTGGTGGATCAATAAGTGGTGCTCCAAAATGTCGTGCTCTAGAGATCATAAATGAATTGGAAACCCATCCTAGGAATATTTATACAGGCTCTATTGGTTACTTTGGTATCAATGGAGAAAGCCAATTTAGTATCGCCATCAGAACTGCATATCTACAAGGGGGTAGGTTGTTTCTTCACGCTGGATCAGGGATCGTTGCGGATTCGGATCCTGAATTAGAGTATCAAGAAACTTTGCATAAGGCTTCGGGATTTTTTCAAGCAGCCTCCTCATTTTAGTGTTACGTATCAGATTTAAAGAATATGCCTAGAAAAGACTATCTTGATAGAGAACCTCAAATTCATCCTAGTGCATTTGTTGCAAAGAGTGCTGATTTAATTGGTGCTGTTACGGTTGATGAAGAGGCCAGTATTTGGTATGGAGCGGTACTGAGAGCAGATATCCAAGAAATTAAAATAGGTCCGAGGTCCAACGTTCAGGATGGAACTATAGTTCATTTGGAATGTGAACAAGGAACTTATCTTGGGCAGTACGTCACAGTAGGCCATAAAGCTATTTTGCATGCCTGTACAATTGATGATGAAGTGCTCGTGGGAATGGGATCAATTGTAATGGATGGTGCTAGGATCGGTGCACGTTCTATCATAGGAGCTGGTGCGTTAGTGACTATGGGAACAGAAATACCGCCGGGATCATTGGTTCTGGGTTCGCCTGCTAAGGTGGTAAAAAAATTAAGTGAAGACGAACAAAAATCTTTGAAAAAATGGGCTGAAAATTATGTCGAGTTATCTCGAAGATATCTTGATGAAAAAATACTTTAAGGACTAGTTCTGGTTTTTATCTTTAATTAACATTTGTTACTAATATAAAAATGAATAGTGATGTGGTCGAAGTAGAAGTTAAGGGTACCTTACCTACAAGTGGTGGTTGTGCTGTTTTTCTTGGTAATGAAGAAAAAGTATTTGTTATCTATATTGATCAAATGGTTGGCAATGCAATCATGATGCTCATGAAGGATATGGCTACTGAGCGCCCTCAAACACATGACCTTTTTAGTGATGTTTTAAAGGCCTTAGGTGCAAATGTTCAGAGAGTGGTTATTAATGATTATATTGATGAGGTTTTTTACGGAAGGTTGATTCTTACCGTTGAAAATGAAATCGAAGAGAAAAAAATACTCGAAGTTGATGCACGATCTAGTGATTGTATTGCTCTAGCGGTTAAGTTTGATGCACCAGTATATGTTGCAAAAAAAGTATTAGAACAAACAGATGATGTCAGTGAGGTTTTTGATAGGGTCGAATCAGGTGATCTAATACAAAAAGATGAAGAGGACGATAATTTGATTGTATAATCGCCTCAAGCGTTTCTAAGTTCATCAATCGCCAACCTCATATCTGTTGCTCTAAAGGTGTTTGTGCCAGCGACCATGATGTTGGCACCATTTTTGGCCGCAATCTTGGCAGTTGTAGCAGTTATTCCTCCGTCCACCTGTATGTGAAAATTTAAATTATTCTCTTTTCTTATTTTGGCAGCTTCTCTCACTTTTGGCATAGTTTCCTCATCCATAAATTTTTGCCCGCCAAAACCAGGTACAACAGTCATTACTAATAAGATATCAATTTGACTCAAGAAAGGTTGGGCCGCCTCTATCGAGGTTTCAGGGTTTATGGCTAGCCCTAAAGATATTCCTGATTCTTTTATTTTTTGTATGGTCGTACTAATATCGTATTTTGGCTCCACATGGATGGTAATGTTGCTTGATCCAGATTCTATGAATGATTCAACATAGTTATCAGGCCTTTCAATCATTAAATGGGTGTCCAAGAAAGCATTCGGTGCAATTTCACGAACGTGTTTAACGAAGCTTGGTCCGAATGAAATGTTTTCAACGAAGTGGCCATCCATGACGTCTAAGTGCAACCAATCTCCCCCAGAGTCGATTGCTCTGTTGCACTCATCGCTAAGATTTTTCCAATTTGCAGCAAGCAAAGAAGGGGCGATAATCCTTTGGTTGAAATTAGCCATTTGTAGCTACTATGTTCTACACCTGAGATGAAGCAAGTCTCTGTCCTATTTAATTAGTTAGTTTATTATGAATGAATTATCGGAAAGTCAGCATCCAATTGATTTAAATAGTGATGAGTATTTCATGAATGAAGCTATTAAAGAGGCTAAAAAGGCCCTCCGAAACGATGAAGTTCCTGTCGGCGCTGTCGTCGTTCATAATGGAGTTGTGATTGGTCGTGGATATAATCAGGTAGAAATCTTAAAGGACGCGACTGCTCATGCGGAAATGTTAGCCCTGAGTTCTGCTCAAGAGTACATAGGGGATTGGCGTTTGAATGAGTGCGATTTATTTGTAACCAAAGAGCCCTGCGCGATGTGTGCCGGTGGTATTATTCATTGCCGGATACGATCATTGATATTTGGGTGTTCCTCTCCTAAAGACGGTGCTGCTGGGGGTGGGTTTATAAATCTTTTGAATCAGCCCACTTTAAACCATCGGTCTGAAATAAGATCTGGAGTTTTAGCCGATCATTCCTCTCATTTATTGAGAGATTTTTTTCAATCAGCTCGTACTAATAACAAAAAGAAAAGTTCATAAATGAACTAAGTAACTTTTTGGAAAAGTAAGATATAAATGGTAGGTTATTTTGTGAAAATATTTATAACAATTTTTACCTTTTCGTTATTACTCTCCTTTAATTTATCAAGCAAGCCTAACGTTCTTTTTATACTCATTGATGACATGGGATGGATGGACCTCGGGTGTCAGGGTAATAAGAATCTTCATACCCCCAATATTGATAATCTTGCAAAACAGGGTATGCGCTTCACCGATGCTTACGCCCCTGCTCCGGTTTGTTCCCCTACGCGTGCTGCAATAATTACAGGTCAGTCCCCAGCGCGTCTTCAAATTACAAATCATCTGCCTCATCAAGATAGATTTACTCCTAAAGATTCTGAACTTCTTCCTGCAAAAATGCTGAATCATTTACCTCTTGAGTCTGAGACGTTAGCCGAGAGGCTAAAAAAAGACGCTGATTATGCGACAGCATTTATAGGAAAATGGCATTTATATACCGGTAGAGATAAACAATATAATCCGCTTAATCAGGGTTTTGATATCAATGTTGGAGGTTGTTCTTATGGAGGGCCGCCAACTTTTTTCGATCCCTATAGAATTGACTTTTTACCAGATAGAAAAGAAGGAGAATATCTTCCAGACCGATTAGCGGATGAGGCAATTGCATTCATTAGTAAGCAAAAGTCCAAGGATAAGCCATTCTTTGTTGCGTTATGGAATTACACAGTGCACTGGCCGATGGAAGCTCCGGATCAACTAATTGAAAAATACAAAAATTTACCCTTAAAGGGATATAGAGATCACCGATATGCAGCAATGATTGAAGCTATGGATATTGCTATCGGCAAAGTTCTAAAATCACTAGATGATCTTGATGTCGCTGAAGAAACTCTTGTCATATTTACTTCTGATAATGGCCCTTTTGGAGGGGTAGGTGATGCCAGTCCATTGAGAGCAGACAAGGGTCACTTGTATGAAGGAGGCATTAGAGTGCCTTTAATTGTCAGATGGCCCGGAAAAGTAGAAGCTGGGGTAGTTGAGAAAACTCCAGTCATACTTACCGACTTTCACCCAACTATTCTAGCAGCAACGGGTTTAGATTTGAATTCAACTGTTCCAAATGATGGACATAATTTGTTACCTCTTCTGAAAGGAGAGGAAAAAATTAAAAATAGAGCTGTATATTGGCATTACCCTAACTTTGCATTTCATCGTGATAATCGATTAGGCTCAGCTATACGAGAAGGGGATCACAAACTAATACATTTTTATGATACTGATAGCGTTGAGCTTTATAACCTTAGAAAAGATATAGGTGAAGAAAATGACCTATCAGGAAAAATGCCTCAATTAGCTTCAAAACTTAAAAGTAAACTAAAGGCTTGGCTTCAAGATTCAGGAGCTGTTATGCCAACAAAAAGATAAGTTTTTAATGCTCAATTTAAGAAAGATTTCAAAATCAGTAGGTGGTCGAATCCTTTTTGAAGAGGCTAGTTTAACCATAAATTATTCTGACTTCGTCGCGCTTGTGGGGCCTAATGGGGCTGGTAAATCAACTCTGTTCAATATCATACTTTCAAAGGATAGTGCAGACACAGGAGAGGTGCAGAGAGACGAATGGACCACTGTAGGATTTCTACCACAGGAGGGTGAAGCATTGGGAAATGAAACAGTTCTAGAAATTGCTACCGGTAAAGCTGGAGCACTTGAAGAAATTGAAAGTAAATTACAAGAACTTGAGGCTAGTGGGCAAATTGAATGTGCTGAATATTACGAGGCGCAGGCCAAATTTGATACACTTAGTGACCCAGGACTAGAAGCCAAATCAAAAAAAATGCTCAGAGGTCTTGGCTACAAAGAATCAGATTTTGATAGAGAGGCCAAAGAAATGAGTGGGGGTTGGGTCATGCGAGCTCACTTGGCTAGAATTCTTGCCATGGAGCCAGATCTTTTAATGCTTGATGAGCCAACTAACCATTTGGATCTTGAGGCATTGCTGTGGTTTCAGAATTACCTGTCCAACTTCGCTGGTGCCGTTCTTCTTATCTCTCACGACCGCTCTTTTATGGATGATTTGGTTAAGGTTGTCTATGATATTGAAGACCAGAAACTCATTAGTTACAAAGGTAACTATTCAGCATTTGAAGTAGAAAAAGAGAATCGTTTTGAGCAACGTATGCAGGCTTGGAAAAACCAGCAAAAGGAAATAGAAAAAAGCCAAGAATTCATAGATCGTTTTCGCTCTGTCGCTTCTAAAGCTGCTCAAGCTCAGAGTCGTCAAAGACAGCTTGATAAAATGGAAAAGTTGGAAAAACCCAAGCCCATTCGCAAGCTTTTCAAGATTCAGTTTCCTCAGCCTTCCAGGAGTGGACAGAGGGTAGTGAGTTTGAAGGGGATCGAAATGTCATACGGCAAAAATAAAATTTATAATAATCTTAACGTTGATATTGAACGCGGGGATAGAATTGCATTGGTGGGGCCTAATGGAGCAGGAAAGTCTACTTTAATCAAAATTATGGCAGGGGAGCTGGAGTTTCAGTCTGGTGAGAGAGATCTTGGGCATAATTGCCGTATTGGTTACTTTAGTCAGCACCGTGCTGCGACACTTGATCCGGAAAAAAGCGTCCTTGATGAGTGTGTCGAAGCCGCGATTGATTTGACAGCCGATGAATGTAGGGGCGTTTTAGGATCTTTCTTATTTAGAAAAGAGGACGTATTTAAGAAAACGAAAGTTTTATCAGGAGGAGAAAAAAGCCGCTTAAATTTAGTTAAGTTTTTGCTTAACCCTCCAAACTTATTGTTGATGGATGAGCCGACCACCCATTTGGATTTGATTTCAATTGATGCTCTAATTGTGGCACTCTCTAATTATGGGGGTTCACTCGTTTTTATTTCTCACGATGTTAATTTTATAAGAAAATTAGGAAATAATGTTTGGCATATCAAGGATGGTAACCTTACCAAATATGCGGGTGATTATGATTATTATTTGGAGAAAAGTGGAGGCATCGCGGATGCTCGTGCTGCTATTACGAGCTGAATCTTTAAATAGTGTTTGATATGTTGATACAAACTCATTCTTAAATATTGATAGATAAAAAACAATTCTTGCATAAGATACGTATTATCTGAAACCATTACTATGCCTTTATCTGAATCTGAAAAACCCTACATAAAAACTGAAAGTGGTCTTGAGTACCGATCTCTTGAAGAGGGACAAGGTGACAATCCTAATGCTTCGAGCACGGTTACTGTTCATTACATGGGTTGTTTCGAGGATGGTGAACAGTTTGATAGTTCCTATGAAAGAGGTGAACCGACAACCTTCCCACTTTCAGGCGTAATTGCTGGTTGGACAGAGGGCCTGCAACTTATGAACGTTGGTAGTAAATATCAGTTTAAAATACCTTACGAACTTGGTTATGGTGAGGCTGGTTATCCTGGAGTAATTCCTCCAAAATCGACACTCTATTTCGAGATTGAATTAATTTCTTTCTAATGGTTTTGGATCAAGTTCCACGTGTCATCATCATTGGGGGTGGAGCTGCAGGTTTTTTTGGGGCTATTGCCTGCGCTGAAAACACTAACGGTGATGTTGATATTCGTATCTTTGAGAAGAGTAGTAAATTTTTAAGTAAAGTTAAAATTTCAGGTGGTGGTCGATGCAATGTCACGCACGATTTAGTGGATTCACTATCGTTTTTGGAAAACTATCCTAGAGGAGAGAGAGAACTTATCGGTCCTTTAACCCGGTGGAGTCAAGAAGATACAGTCTGGTGGTTCAGAGAGCATGGAGTTGATCTCAAAACCGAAGAGGATGGTCGAATTTTCCCGGTATCTGATTCTTCACAAACTGTCATTGATTCTTTAACATCTGCGGCCAGAAATGGTGGTGTTATCACCAAAGAGAATTTCCATGTTAATCAAATCATTAAATCGGATGATGGTGGTTTTCACATATATGTAAATGGAGAAGAAAAACCTATAGAAGTGGATTTCATATTAATCGCATCAGGTGGTATAAGATCGGGAAGTTCTAGAGAATTACTTCATTCAGTTGACCATAAATATTCGTATCCAGTTCCATCACTTTTCACGTTTGAAATTAAAGATAATGAATTAAATGACTTGTCTGGACTTTCAGTCGATCATGCTGATGTTGAAGTTTCCTCACTTGGAATAAAGAATAGTGGTCCTTTGTTAATTACCCACTGGGGCTTGAGTGGTCCTGTAATCCTTAAGCTTTCCGCTTTAGGTGCTAGACTGATGGAAAAAATTAATTACCAATTTACAATTCGAGTCAATTGGTTGGGAGACACTTGGACAAATGATCGGTTGCGACAGGTCATCGACTCTAGGAGGGATGATAGAGGATCAAGAATTGTAGAAAAGAAAAGTCCACTTAAAGAAATGCCAAACAGACTATGGAAGCGAATTTGTAGGAAGACTGGAATAAAGAATGGACTCAAGTGGTCAGAACTGACAAGGGATTCAATAATAAAGTTAATCAATCATTTGATTTCAGAAGAGTTCGAAGTCACTGGAAAAAGTTTGAATAAGGAGGAATTTGTTACCTGTGGAGGGGTTAAATTGGAAGATATTGACCTTAGAACAATGGAAAGCAAGATAGTTAAAAACCTTTTTTTTGCGGGTGAGGTGATGGATGTTGATGGTATAACTGGTGGTTTTAATTTTCAGAGTGCCTGGACTACAGGTAGAATCGCAGGCGAAGAAATCGCAAGGCGATGTATGACTTAATTCTAAACAAAATTGAACCATGTCCATATTTTCCTCTATTCAAGATTACCAAGATGAGTTAGTTCGTCGGTTTTGTAATCCAAAAAGGTTACTCATTGCTGAGACAGATTGGTACAAAGAAGAGGTCAATATTGATTTAATAAAGAAAGACTGCCTTGAAAAAATTATTTTTTTTGAAAGCAGAGGGTTTTATCTTTTTCAGGAACCTCAAATCGATCATCAGCCTCACCTTAAGCGAATGCGTGTTCGATTAGTATTCAAGCCCTCTGAGTCGAATGCCAGTTAGAATTTAATTTAAATTAAGCTTGGAAATTGCTTCAATAAGTTCTTTCTCAATTTTTGAATTATTAGATTCACTTTTTTTTGTAGTATTGAGTTTAACTTTTAAGTCATAAATTTCTTTATTAATGATTTCTCCGTTTTTAATTTGAGCAACGAGTCTATGAGATTGAGAGCGCACACTCACGGCGTTTCTCCAATAACTGATTGCATGCTTTCTGACTGATTTTTTTTCTTTTTTTAGTATTGGGGCTAAGGATACGCCATCAAGAGGGTGATGTGTTTGCCGAAACTGAGGTTTACATAAATCCAGCAAGGTAGGATATATGTCTAAAGTTTCTGCGAGAGCATTTGTTGAAAATCCTCCTTTGATGTTTGGGCTTCGGATCATAAGTACACTACGATTAGCTATTTCGAATGGTGTGTGTTTTCCCCATTGTTGGCCATTTCCGAGATGCCACCCATGGTCCCCCCAGACCACAACAATTGTATTTTTTGATAATTCAGTCTCATCAAGGCATTTCAGTACTTTGCCGATTTGACGATCAATGTACCTCACGCAGGCTAGGTAAGCCCGCCTTGCTGTTATTGCTGATTTATTGTCCAGCGGACGTTTATCCTTATAAGGTGGTAAATACTTAAAAAATTCTCCGCTGTCATGTTTGAAGGGTGAATTAAAAGGTTTTTTTTCGTCAGGAAAGGGTATTTCTATTTTTTCAAAAGCTTCCCAATCTTTCTTTGGGGCAACAAATGGAAGATGAGGTTTAAAAAATCCCAGTCCCATAAAAAAAGGCTTCTTTCTCTTTTTAAGTTTGGTTAATTCGTTAATCGCTTTATCAGCTAGAAGGCCATCTGGTAAATCATCATCCTTTTCCACAATGAATTCCATAAGCTTCATTGGGCTCTTTCCATCCTCTCGATGATTTCCATTAGCGTAAGCAAAGAAAAGAGGCCATCCTTTTTTCCACTCTCCCATAGGTGTGCTTATACGGTCCCATGCTCTGGGCATTTCTCTTCTGCCATCACCTTTACCGTCGTAGGAAAATATTCTTCCGTCAGGAGTATGTGATATTTTTCCAATTAATATAGTTTCGTAGCCAGAACGCCTAAAAAGTTCAGGCATGGTTTGTGCTCCGGGTAATTCATTATTCTTAATAGCCGTTGTACCGGAGTAGAAGACATTATTTCTTAGAGCACCTGAATT
>NZSO01000059.1 GCA_002696885.1 Verrucomicrobiales bacterium
GCTAAAAAATATGATCTTACCCGAGTTGGCAGATATAAGATAAATCAAAAGCTCCACCTTGATGTGGATGAAGGTGAGAGAATTCTTACTTCTGAAGATTTTGTTGCAGCGATGAGCTATCTGCTCAACCTGAAGCGCGGAGATGGAATTACTGATGACATTGATCACCTTGGGTCAAGAAGGGTGAGAGCAGTTGGTGAATTGTTATCAAACCAATGCAGGGTAGGTCTTGCTCGTACTGAAAGGCTAGTCAAAGAGAGGATGACTCTTTTTGATGTTAATCTTGATGGGATGACACCTCAAAAGTTAATCAACCCTAAGGCTTTGTCTGCGGTCGTTAGAGATTTCTTTGGAAGATCTCAACTGAGTCAATTCATGGATCAGGTAAACCCATTGGCTGAGCTTACTCATAAGAGAAGAGTTTCAGCTCTTGGGCCAGGCGGACTCAACAGAGATAGAGCGGGCTTTGAGGTTCGAGACGTTCATCCATCTCACTATGGCAGAATATGTCCAATCGAAACTCCTGAGGGTCCTAACATTGGTTTAATTAATTCGTTGAGTACCTATGCTAGGATCAATGAGTTTGGTTTTATTGAAACGCCTTATCGTAAAATTAAAAATGGTAAAGTAACTAAAGAAATTGCCTACCTAACTGCTGACCAAGAAGAAAACGAAGTTATCGCACAAGCAAACAACCCCTTAGATAATACAGGTAAATTCACTTCAGAAAGAATCACTGCAAGATTTAGGGGAGATTTCCTAGAAATCGAGCCCAAAGAGGCTTCATTGATGGACGTTTCTCCAAAGCAGCTTGTTTCAATCGCTGCCTCATTGATTCCATTTTTAGAGCATGATGATGCTAACCGTGCCCTTATGGGCTCAAACATGCAACGCCAAGGCGTGCCTTTACTTCGCTCGGAATCGCCATTGGTGGGTACTGGGATGGAAGCCAAGGCTGCTAGAGATTCCAGAGCAGTGGTCGTTTCGGAGGGTCCTGGTGTAGTTGCTGCGGCTACGGCTGAACTAATTGTTGTAACTCCAAATGGTGATCTTCATGTATCAGATCAAAAGTTTTTATCTGATCCTAGAAAACTTAAGAGTGAACCTAATAAGGGAATTTATGTTTATCCATTAAGGAAATTCATGCGTTCTAATTCCGGAACATGCATCAACCAAAAACCTATCGTTTCAAAAGGACAAAAAATTGAGGAGGGTGATGTGCTTGCGGATGGACCTTGTACTCAACAGGGTGAACTTGCTCTCGGTAAAAATGTTCTCGTAGCATTCATGCCTTGGAATGGTTACAACTTTGAGGATGCAATCACGATATCCGAGAAAGTTGTTAAAGATGATGTTTACACGTCTATTCACATCTCAAATTTTGATGTAGGTGCAAGAGACACCAAACTTGGACCAGAAGAAATTACTCGTGATATTCCAAATGTCGGAGAAGAGGCTCTAGCTGATTTAGGTCCAGACGGAGTTATTCGTATTGGTGCCGAAGTTAAGCCAGGAGATATTCTTGTTGGTAAAATCACCCCAAAAAGTGAGACAGAATTGGCCCCAGAAGAGCGCTTATTGAGAGCTATTTTTGGAGAAAAAGCAGCCGACGTTAAAGATACATCTTTAAGAGTTCCTTCAGGATGCACTGGTATTGTTATGGATGTCAGGGTCTCTTCTCGTAACGTTGCAGAAAAAGAACAAATGTCTGAAGCTGAAATGAAAAAACAGCTCAAGAGTATTGATTCTGATCACAAAAAGAAAAGAGATGAGCTGACTGATCAACTTACTGAGAAACTTTCAGATATTCTCCTTGGTGAAAAAATTCCTTTAGATGTTGTTGATAGTAAGTCTGGTGAACTGATAATTCCAGCCAATCGGAAAATTACCAAGACCTTACTTCGTAAACTTGCAGCTGCTCACGACTCTATTGAAATCGATCCATCACCTATCAGGAATAAGATAATGGATATCATTGAGAGTTTTAAACCCAAATTTAGTGATGTTGATTCCGAAAGGGAAAGATCATTAGATAGAATGGAAAGTGGAGATGAAGTTGATCCTGGCATCATTAAGTCCGTAAGAGTCTACGTAGCTAGTAAGAGAAAGTTATCTGTTGGTGATAAGATGGCGGGTCGTCATGGTAACAAAGGTGTTGTTGCTAAGATTGTTCCCGAAGAAGACATGCCATTTTTGGAAGATGGAACTCCGGTTGATATTTGTTTGAACCCACTAGGTGTTCCTTCTCGAATGAATGTTGGGCAGGTGTTGGAAACACACTTAGGTGTTGCTGCAAAAGCTTTAGGCTTTAAGGTCGCAACTCCAATCTTCGATGGTATTCCAGAGACTAAAATTCTTGATTATCTCAAAGAAGCTAAGGATAAAGAGGGTTACAATTGGATTGGTCTCAATGGTAAATCACAACTTTATGATGGTCTAACAGGAGATCCTTTTTATCAGGAGGTTGTTGTTGGATACATCTATATGTTGAAATTGGGGCACCTCGTTGCAGACAAGATCCATGCAAGAGCAGTTGGACCTTATTCATTAGTAACCCAACAGCCACTAGGTGGAAAAGCCCAATACGGAGGTCAGCGATTTGGAGAAATGGAGGTATGGGCACTTGAGGCGTACGGAGCAGCCTACACTCTTCAAGAGTTGTTAACGGTGAAATCGGATGACGTTCAGGGACGAACAAGAATATATGAATCGATAGTTAAGGGAGACAATAGTCTCGAAGCCGGAACTCCTGAATCATTCAATGTTCTAATCAAAGAAATGAGAAGTCTTTGTTTAGATGTGAAGGTAGGAGATGGTCCAAGTGCTCCTGTAATTGATGAGGACAGAACAAGTGCATAGGAAAAAGAATAGATAATAAATATAAAGATTTAAGACCTTTTAAAATCATGAGCGTTGAGTCAAATATCCAAGAGCTTTTTGGAGCCGATACTAAAGAATCAGGTTTCGATCAGGTTAATATCACAGTTGCTGCAGCCGATACTATTCGTAGTTGGAGTTTTGGTGAGGTGAAAAACCCTGAGACAATTAATTATAGAACATTTAAACCAGAGAAAGGTGGTCTTTTTTGTGAGCGAATTTTTGGTCCTACCAAAGACTGGGAATGTGCTTGCGGAAAGTACAAAAGAATTAAGCATAAAGGTGTCATATGTGATCGCTGCGGAGTCGAGGTAACATTATCCAGAGTTCGTCGAGAAAGACAGGGCCATATTGAGCTTGCCGTGCCAGTCAGTCATATTTGGTTCTATAAGTGCATGCCTTCTAGAATTGGTTTGATGCTCGATATGAGCGCAAGAATGCTAGAAAGAGTTATTTATTATGAGGATTACATTGTTACGGATCCTGGTAATACACCACTCGAGTTAGCACAACTTCTGACCGAACAAGAACTTCGTGAAGCAGAGGAAGAGTTCGGTGAAGATAGTTTTCGTGCCGGGATGGGCGCTGAAGCGGTGCGTGATCTTCTCGCTGGTATCGATTTAGTTGAGTTAGTTAAAGAACTTGAGGACGCGATGACAAAAACTCGCTCCAAGCAGGTTCGTAAGAAGCTNTCTAAGAGACTCAAATTAGCTCAAGGCTTTGCCAGTAGTCATACGAGGCCAGAATGGATGATNCTTGAAGTTCTCCCTGTNATNCCTCCAGATCTNAGACCTTTGGTTCCTCTTGAAGGAGGAAGATTTGCTACCTCTGATCTNAATGATTTATACCGNCGTGTAATCAACCGTAATAACCGTTTAAAAAATCTACTTCAACTTAAAACTCCAGAAGTAATCATTCGAAATGAGAAGAGAATGCTTCAGGAGGCNGTTGATGCNTTGTTTGATAATGGTAGACACGGNCGTGCCGTCACAGGTGCCGGAAATCGTGCATTGAAATCACTGTCTGATATGCTGAAGGGTAAGGGCGGAAGATTCCGTCAAAACTTGCTTGGTAAGAGAGTCGATTATTCTGGGCGTTCAGTCATTGTTATTGGTCCAGAACTTCAGCTGCATCAATGCGGACTGCCTAAGAAAATGGCTCTAGTTCTATTTGAACCTTTTATCATCAGAAGGTTAAAAGAGCTAGGCTATGTGCATACGGTGCGGTCTGCTAAGAAGATGATTGAAAGGAAAACTCCTGAGGTTTGGGATATTCTTGAGGAAGTGACTAAGGGTCATCCGGTTCTTTTGAACCGTGCCCCAACATTGCATAGATTATCAATCCAGGCTTTTGAGCCTGTTTTAATTGAAGGTTCAGCAATTCGTTTACATCCATTAACCTGTTCGGCTTACAATGCCGATTTTGATGGTGATCAGATGGCTGTCCACGTTCCTTTGTCTGTTGAGGCTCAGATGGAAGCTAGACTTCTAATGTTGGCTCCTAATAATATCTTTTCACCTTCTAGTGGAAGACCTATTACGACACCATCCCAGGACATCACACTTGGTAGTTATTTCCTTACCCACCATAGACACCACATCACTTACAAAGATGAGGACAGCAAAAGAATTCCTCTCTTTGAATCCACAACTGAAGTGGAGTACGCGATTGCAGAGCGAGCTCTTTCTCTTCATTGTAAGATTCGTCTAGCTAATCCGGATCGCGGTAAAAATACAATCTATGGTGACCCTGAAGCCATCACTATTGAAACCACGCCTGGTCGTGTTCGATTTAACGAAATATGGCCAAAGGTTGAGAATGAAGATGGCAAATCTCTAGGGTTTATCAATGAAACGATTGCCAAGAAACAGCTCTCTGATGTTATTTGGAGAACTTTCCAAGTTGGTGGTCCAAAGGAAACTGTAAAGGCGTTGGACCTTTTAAAACAACTTGGTTTCAAAGAAGCAACAAGAGCGGGTGTTTCAATTGGTATTACCGATATGGTGATTCCTGACGAAAAGCAGATTGAGCTTAAGAATGCTTACAAACAGTTAGAAACTGTTCAAAAACAATATACAAAAGGTATCATTACCGACGGTGAGAGGTACAACAAGGTAATTGATATTTGGACAGCAGCTGGTGATAAAATAGCCGGTGCATTATATCGCACGCTTGAATACAACGAAGGTAACGAAATTGCCAACCCTCTTTATATGATGGTTGACTCTGGTGCTCGTGGTAACAAGCAGCAGATTAAGCAGCTATCAGGAATGCGAGGTTTGATGGCCAAGCCTTCAGGAGAAATTATCGAAAGACCTATTACCTCCAATTTTAGAGAAGGCTTATCGGTGCTCGAATATTTTGTTTCTACTCACGGTGCTCGTAAGGGTCTTGCTGATACCGCTCTAAAAACTGCGGACTCAGGTTATCTTACTAGAAAACTAGTTGATGTTTCTCAGGATGTTATCATCACAGAAGCTGATTGTGGTACTACTCAAGGTATCACAGTGGCTTCAGTTTATGAGGGTGATGAGGAAGTCGTTGAGTTGGCTACAAGAGTATATGGACGTACAAGTTGTGAGAAAATCACGGATCCTGTTTCTCAAGAGGTGATCGTGGAAGTGGATCAGCTCATTGATGAGACAACTGCTTTGAAATTACAAGATATTGGACATGAGAGAATGCGTATTCGTTCAGTTCTTACTTGTGAATCTCCAAGAGGTTGTTGTGCTAGATGCTATGGATTAAACCTTGCAAATGGAGAACCTGTAGAAATTGGCCAAGCTGTTGGAATCATTGCTGCCCAATCAATTGGTGAGCCAGGAACCCAGCTTACAATGCGTACTTTCCACATTGGTGGTGTGGCTCAGCAGGCTCTTAAGCAACCTGTTATTAATGTTGGTCATTCTGGAACCACTCGTTACAAAGATCTGAGAACTGTGGAGTCACTTGATGGTAAATTTATCGTTCTTAACAAGAGTGGTTCTTTGGCTGTTCTTGATGATAAAGGCATGGAGCTGGAGTCACATCCATTAGTGATTGGAACAATTATTGAACCTGCTGATGGTGCTAATGTTTCTCGTGGAGATCAAATTGCAACATGGGACCCGCATAACGTGCCTATCATTACTGAAAAAGGTGGTAAGATCGAGTTCCGTGATATGATTTCAGGTATTACCGTTAAAAAAGAAAAAGATGATGCCACTGGTGTCGAGGGAATGGTGGTTATTGAGCATAAGGAGGATCTTCATCCTCAGATTGTGATCACTGATCCCGATACTAGCGAAATTTTAGCAAGCTATTCAGTACCAACTGGAGCTCACCTCTCAGTTAAAGACAAAGAAACTGTTCAAGGTGGCGCATTGCTTGCAAGAACTCCTAGAAAAGTTGCCAAGACTAAAGATATTACTGGTGGTCTTCCTAGAGTTGCAGAATTATTTGAGGCAAGAAAACCAAAAGACAACGCTGAAATTGCTAAAATTGATGGTGTTGTAGGTTTTGATGGAATGTCTCGTGGTAAAAGAAAACTCATCATCACTAATCCTGAAACTGGTGAAATTGCTGAGCATTTAATTCCAAGAAACAAGCACATCACAGTCTATGAAGATGATGTTGTTAAGAGGGCAGACCTTTTGACTGATGGGCCAGTAGTTCCCCATGAGATTCTTGAAATATTGGGAACTCATGCTCTTATGGAGCACTTGGTTTTTGAGGTTCAAGAAGTTTACAGACTTCAGGGTGTAGAGATAAATGATAAACACATTGAGATAATTGTTAGGCAGATGCTAAGAAAGGTTCGGATAACAGAACCTGGAGACACCACATTTTTGTGGGGTGATCAAGTTGAGAGAACTGAATTTATCCGAGTCAATGAAGAAATTGAAGAGCAAGGAGGTAAGCCTGCTGAAGGTGAGCCAGTGCTCTTAGGTATTACTAAGGCCTCACTTGAAACAGAAAGCTTTATTTCTGCGGCAAGTTTCCAGGATACGACACGCGTTTTGACTGATGCAGCAACTTTAGGTAAGAGTGATTTACTCAAAGGCTTCAAGGAAAATGTCATAATGGGTCACCTTATACCTGCGGGAACTGGATTCGGAACAAAGAGAAAAATATATCCTCATGAGACGGTTGCACCACCTGAACTAGAAGAAGGTGAATCCAATGAAATCTCTGAAGATGCTGACAATAGCGGAGAAGAACTCCAGCCTATCGAAGCCTAATATTTTAATTGTATAACAAATTTGCTAGGCTTTCGTTTTACGGAAGCCTAGCTTTTTATTTTAGGATAGTTACATTTTTATTTTAATAAAAATAGTTTCTAAAAAAATGCTGAAGTGACTCTCTCTGACAAAGATAAATCTTATCTATGGCACCCGTTTACGGTGATGTCGGATTGGTGCTCTGATGGCTACGAACCTTTGGTTATAGATAAAGGAGAAGGTGTCTATGTTTTTGATAAGCTAGGTAATCGATACATTGATGGTAATTCCTCTATCTGGACCAATTTGCACGGACACAACGATCCTAGAATTAATTCTGCGATTAAGGATCAATTAAATAAAATTTCACATGTCTCCTTTCTCGGCACAACAAATGAGCCTGCAATTTTACTTGCTGAAAAATTAGTAAATTTGTTTCCCGAGAAATCCTTAAGTAGGGTTTTTTACAGTGATGATGGTTCAACTGCTGTGGAATGTGCCATGAAAATGGTAATACAATATTTCCAGTTAATTGATCAATCCCACAGAAATAAATTTATTGCATTTGATAACGCTTACCATGGAGATACTTTTGGGGCGGCTTCAATTGGAGGCATAGATAAATTTTTTTCTAGATTCAGTCAACTTGGTCTACCAACCCTAAGCTTGGCTTCGATAGAGGACTTGCTAGCAATTGATGCCAGTCAAATTGCAGCTGTTGTGATCGAGCCAATGGTTCAAGGTGCTGCAGGAATCCGATTATGGCCTGATGGTATGTTACAAGAGATCCGAAGATGGTGTGACGAGAATGGGGTTTTATTAATTTTGGATGAGGTGATGACAGGCTTTGGTAGAACAGGAAAAATGTTTGCATGTGAACATGAGGGAGTTTCACCTGATCTTCTTTGTCTTGCTAAGGGTCTTTCAGGAGGATATTTACCTCTTGCTGTTACCATGGCAAAGGAGTCAATTTTTGAGGCTTTTCTCGGAGGTGAGGATACGACTTTTTATTATGGTCATAGTTATTCAGGAAATCCCTTAGGCTGTGCTGCGGCTCTTGCCAGTTTAAATATCTTTGAAAATGATAGAATTATTGAAAACTTGGAAAGAAAAATTGAGTTTTTAAAGATTAGATTAGAAAAGCTTAAAACAAAAAATTCATCGATTTCAGAAATTCGGCAGATTGGTTTAATTTCGGGAATTGAAATCTCTAGTGAATTGGGAATAATTGGGCCACAAATCTGTCATCTGGGCAGAAAATATGGATTGCTGACAAGGTCAATCGGGAATGTTATTGTTTTTATGCCCCCACTCATTATAACTGAGGATCAAATAGATGACTCATTAAATGCGATAGATGGTGCAATTCATGAGTACCTAGATAATTAATTTTGAATAAGGATTAAAAGTGAAACGTTTGTTTTATTTAATACTACCCCTAATCTTTCTAACGATTTCAGTGCCATGGTTTTTTGTAGATAGCTCGGATAAAAAGATACTAGGTTTTCCTCATTGGGTTGCATTTTCAATTTTGGGTGCATTTTGTTTCGCTGTGCTTATGGCCACATTGATTGGTTTCTTTTGGGAAGTATCTGCTAGGGAAAATGATGATGAATCTTGCTAATAGTTCCAATGGTTACGCTTTGGGTAATGGTGGTCTCGCTTTCATAGGTGTTTATGTGTTAGCCTTGATTGGTATTGGATGGCTGGGGCACCGTGCAAAAAAAGAGGACACTCTTGAGGATCATTATCTTGGGGGGCGAGCCTTCGGCTTTAGTGTTCTTTTTCTTACTCTTTATGCGACTCAATATAGTGGCAATAGTTTTATGGGTTTTGTGGGTAAGGCTTATCGTGGAGGATTTCCTATCATTTATACGGTGATAGCAATGATGGCAGTCATAGGTGGCTACTATATGTATGCGCCTCGTCTTTATCGGCTTTCAAGGCAAAAAAAGTATGTGACTCTTGGTGATTATGTTCAGGACAGATTTTCTTACAGGCCTCTAACTATTCTTATTGTTTTAATAGGCATTTTTGGACTTGGTAATTATGTCCTAACCAATTTATTGGCACTTGGAAAATTGGCCGAAGTGGTCAGTGGAAATCGAGTTGATTTTAACTATGCAGTTATTGGACTGGCTATTGTGATGCTTATTTATGAGACGTTGGGAGGTATGCGGAGTGTCGCATGGACTGATGTCACACAAGGAGTGATTCTTTTGGTGAGCCTTGGATTCATTGCCTTTGCACTTTTTTTTCATCTTGGAGGTCCGATGGGAGTTTCGGAGGGCTTGGAATTAACTAGGCCGGATATTTGGAATCCTCCTGACATGACTCAAAAAATCACCTGGCTAAGTTCGGCTCTCTTATTCTTCTTTGGTATATCAATGTACCCCCATGCAATTCAGCGA
>NZSO01000060.1 GCA_002696885.1 Verrucomicrobiales bacterium
TGAGCGGCAACACGACTACCTCCTTTTTGTTTGAAAACTTGTATAAACACTCTTTTTTCAGTCTTCTCAGTGTAGTTATCAGTGACATTTTTAGCGGACACATAATTGATTCCCAAATCCCAAATTAAGGGAAACTTTGTATCAGTTTTTTTCCAACTAGATGCATAAATTGCGTGCCTTGGATCATCCTTAATTGCTTTCGAAGCATCTCCTTTAAACCATGCATGCCCCAAACCTGCGGAACTATATTCACATGCCCCAGTAAATTTCCAGCCCTCACCATTCCAGACCTCGACCCAACTATGATTTCCTCGTTTTTTTGCCCACATTGGCGTTCCAACAAAGCGAGCAGGAATTCCTACAGATCTACAAGCATCAATAAGTAAAACTGATAATCCGGTACAAGATGCAAAACCGGCATCAATTGACTCATAAGGACTCTGATCAGGTTTAGGACGCTTACGAGCATGATACCTAACATTTATCATTTTCCACATTTCCTTATTTAGAATTTGAGCAGCCTCTTCAAGACTTTTACACTTTTTAACCAGAGGAGAAAATCGGGAATAAAAATCTTTTCTCCATCTATCTCTTCTTTCGTTTATACTTGCATAAGGAAGAACATCATTGAGAAAAATATCTTTTGGAACTTTACTTGCCCACTCTGAATCTTTTCGAGCCTTAAAAGCATAGTTAACATTTTCAACCAAATAGTCTGCAGTGAGATTCTTTAAATCTCTCTCAGGCATATTTTTAATTAAAAAAATTAACGCATCTGCTTTCTCATCACTTAACTGAGAAACTGCTCTCAGTAATTCCTTAGAATTATTTCCAGCAATCTTTATAGGTTCTTTTAGTAGAGGAGAAAGTTCTTTAGGGATATTATCATCAACAGCTTTTAGTTCAATGGAACTAGTGCTTACAAACAATAAGCATGAAAGGTTTATAATAAATCTTAATTTCATTTATAATTACAGCATGAATATTTTGTGACTCAACGTCAATGAGACCTTTATTTTTTAGGCTATTATTTTTTAGAACCCTCAACAGCACAAGAGTCTTTACATCCAATAAATTTACTCAACACGTAACGATTTTTACTGATGAGGTTATAAATTTTTTGAGCAATAAACATCATTCCTGGTAGCCACATAATAAGTGACATTGGCACCAACAAAGGCATTCTCATTGCCAAAAATCTTATCGCCTCAGGCCCTTTGAAAATAGTTTTTTTGGGCGTAACACAGTGAATTGCTTGATTTAGTTCATTTTCCTCGATATGAACACCTGAAAGACTTTCACTGAATTTTTTTAATGGAATAAATTCTACTTTATTAAACCAATCTAACTTAGACAAAAGCCTTATCTGTAATTGACAAAATGGACAATCACTATCGAAGAAAAGAAGGTGTCTAGTCATGGACACAGACAATTGTTACATCCATTTATAAGACAGGTCAAAAATCAATAACGTGCAAAAAATTTTAAGTAACATCAATCCTTCGAATAACACCATCGAAATCATTTTCAGGATTTCCTGCGCGGTAATGTTAATTGGTCATGGCTGGGTATGCCTAAATGGAAAAATGCCATTAACCGCACTTTTGTGGGATGAACAACTAATGTCTGGATTAATCACATCAATTACTGGTGAAGATTGGAATAGTTGGGTTACGTCGCTAGAAGTAGGTGATGTAATTAATAACATCATAAGACTTCAGGGAATCATCTTCATCCTTTTCGCTGCTACCCTTCTAATAAGATCAGAGAAAAAATGGTTCAATTTCATATACATTATCATCTCAGGAAATCTTTTATTTTTAGCAATATTGAAATATCTCGATAGCAGGGTTGGAATAGGAAACCTTCTTGAACATGCCTCCCAATTTTGTATGCCCTTAATTGTCTTTTTCATTGCTAAAAATAAAGACATGAAGGGAACTTCAATGATCCTTGCTAAGGTTAGCATTGCTTTTGCATTTATATTCCATGGCTTGTTTGCAGTTAATTTCAGACACGAAATGACTGTTTTTGATCATGCTCGACCAGGTCATTTTACAGAAATGGTCATGCTATCATTAGGTATCACTCAGGAATCTTTTGCTAATTCTATTCTCCTAATTGCTGGTATTCTTGATTTCATTGCTGCGGCACTCATCTTTTCAAAGGGCACCCCTAGAAACATAGGGCTGATCTACATGTTTATTTGGGGCGCTTTGACAGCAATTGCTCGCCCATGGTCTCGATTTGATAGTTACGAAATATTTGAAAGTTTAATGAAATGGATTCCTGAGATGTTTTATAGAACTCCACATTTCATGATTCCATTTTGTCTATTACTTGCGCTCAACATAAAAAGCGATCATGTTAAACTACCCTCAAAATAAATAATAAATGAAATACTTATATCTCATTATTTTTACCGTTATATTCAAATTTAATGCCTCAGCAAAAACGGATAAATATCGACTAATATGGAATTCGAACCCGCACTCCTCAATTACAATCGCTTGGTGCAAAATTGATGGCTTGGGAGCAAAAGTCCACTACGGTGAACTATCACAAATTAAGGATGGAGAAGATTACCCCTTACAACAGGAAGTCACTCGAAAAACTTTGTTCCTAGATCTTAGAAGCAGGTTTGCCAGACTAACCGGGTTGAAACCTAATACCGAATATGCCTTCGTCATCAGAGATGATAATTCTGAGAGCAGACAATTTACTTTTAAGACTGCAAGCAAAGGTAACGATAAATTTTCTTTTGTTGCTGGTGGTGACAGCAGAAACAATCAAGCAGCCAGACAAAATGCAAATAGAGCAGTAGCTAAGATTAGACCCCTTTTTGTGTGCTTTGGTGGTGACATGATATCTACACCAACCAATAAAAACTGGTCCAACTGGCTAGATGACTGGCAGCTAACAACTGGAAAAGATGGCCGAATGATACCAATAGTCGCAGCTCGTGGTAATCACGAAGGAGCATCTGATATCCATCAACTATTCGACACCCCTCACCCAGGAGATTATTATGCCTTCGGTCTTGGTAATAAATTTCTTAGAGTCTACACTCTCAATAGCTGCATTGTTAGAGCAGGCGATCAGGGTGAATGGCTTAAAAACGATCTTAAAATTAATAATAGTTATAAATGGAAAATTGCTCACTACCATCATCCATTTAGGCCACATCACAAATCAAAGGCTGAACAAAATTCCCAATATGACGCATGGGCCCAGGCATTTTACGACAACGGAATGAATCTCGTCATCGAATGCGATAGCCATATGGTCAAAAGAACTTGGCCAGTACGGCCTTCAAAAGAACAAGGAAGTGACCAAGGTTTTATTAGAGATGATGAAAATGGCATCACATTCATTGGTGAAGGATGCTGGGGAGCACCTTTAAGAAAAAATGACGACGACAAGCAATGGACTAGAGCGTCAGACAGTTTCAATCAGGTCAACTGGATGGTTGTCAGTGAAGAAAAAATTACAGTCAGAAGCGTGAAAGTTGATAACATCCAAAACTCTAAAATGGTAACTGATGACAATCCATTTGAAACCCCTGAAGGCATGGAAATATGGAGTCCAGATTCTGGAAAGATAGTTAACGTTCTTCCAAGAAAATTAAAAATTCAGGAGGATCAAGCTGCACAAAATTAATCGATCAACGAATCAATATAATTTTTACTTTTGATTATTGCATTAGTTACCTGGGACTTTTCAGGTAAAATCGGAATTCCCCTAGGAACAGGATGCATGAATATTTCACAGTATCCTTCATATTTTATATCTTTCAAAGCAGTTAAAATATTCTTGTAGTTCAAAGTTCCTCCAAAACCTGGCATTTGTTGCATCTCAATTTTTTTGGGGGACTTTTTAAGCATACCTACGGAGTGCTCTTGGAAATACATGAATGGAATATTGTGGCTTCCGAGATCTCTAATTAAATCAGGAATTTCGTCAGTAAACTTGTGTAAATGGTGAGGAGCAAAAGCCACTCCTAGATGAGCACTCTTGTTGAATTCTGCGAAGTATCTTAAAGCATCGGGGTGATATAAAAACTGACTACTGTGATTTTCTACAGCAATTATTACTCCTCGCTCTTCAGCAGTGGCCAGATGTGGTTTCATTTTTTCCAGAAAACTTTGCACAGCTTTTTTGGCCTCTGCACCTTTTAGCTCTGGCGATCCAGTAGTACCACAAACAAAAATTTCTGAATCAAAAAATTCACTAACAGTTTTAATCTCCTTCTGAAGACCAAAAGGCCCCAATGGATATCTTGTAAAAACTGCGGGCTTAACTTTATATTGATCAAATAACTCTTTTGCACGCGCGTAACCCATTTCTGATATCTGTTCTCTTTGGTTACCATGAACTTTACACCAAATATCAATCGCCTCACATCCAGCTTTAGAGACTTCAGGTAAAATATCGTCAAGTTTCATCTCGCCGTACATTGCAGATGAAAGAATGTAGCGTATTTTCAATTGATCGAGATCAGCTCTCAACGAGGAGATAGTTGAAAGACCGCAAACTAAGGGAAGCGGTAATTTAAAAAAAGAACGTCTAGAATGATTGATCATAAAAAAGTTATTTAAGTTTTTGCTTTTCTCTCATCTTTTAAAAGTTTAATCCATGGCCCCAAGTACTGACCATTGTCGTGAAAAGTCCTACCTGAAACTAGATTCCCGTCAACTACACTGGGTTCATCAACAAAAACACCACCACAAATCTCCAAGTCAAATTGACATTTTGGCACCGTTGCCATCCTTCGGCCACGCACTCGGTCAGCCCTAGCTGGAATTTCTACACCATGGCAGACACTTGCAATCGGTTTATTATTATCAAAAAACCATTGTGTTATCTTTATCAGGTCAGGGTTATCCCTGATATACTCAGGCGCTCTTCCTCCACTGAAGAAAATACCCAAATAATCTTCAGGATTAATGTCCTTGAAAGCAATAGTAGCGTCAATGGTGTATCCCTCCCACTCCTTGGTAATTGTCCAGCCAGGTTTCACTTCATGCATAACCATTTGATACTTTTTCTTTTCTGGGCCCGCCACCACAGGAGTAAAACCATCCTCTTGAAGCCTGTAGAAAGGATATAAAGTGTCCAAAGTTTCGCTAGCATCACCAATTATAATTAGAACTTTTGAATCTGACATAAAACTAATCTAAAGTCTCATAGAGCTGTGTCACAAACAATAGAAATCCTTAAAACAATGAAATCCGTTTGAATCTTTACTGCGTAAGGTTCAATAAGTAGGTAGAAGAATGAAAGATGAAGAAACTATAAGGAGTGAATTTCCTATTCTCGACAAAGAGGTTAATGGAAAATCTCTGGTATATTTCGACAATGCTGCAACCACTCAAAAACCAAAAGCGGTTATAAATAGAATCTCAAATTTTTTATCTGAGGAAAACGCGAACATTCATCGAGGTGTCCATCACTTGAGTATGAATGCTACCAAAGCTTACGACGAAGCCAGATCATGTGTTGCAAAATTTATCAATGCTGAATCAGATAATGAGATCATTTTTGTCAGAGGAGCCACTGAAGCAATAAACCTCGTCGCTAACAGTTTTGGCAAAAACCTTTTAGATACTGGAGATGAAATATTAGTTACAGAAATGGAACATCATGCAAACATTGTTCCTTGGCAGCTCATTGCCAATAAAACCGGTGCAAAAGTCATTCCGATAGCAATAACTGATGATGGAGAAATTGACCTAAAGGACTTTGAAGCAAAAATCAATGAGCGCACCAAAATGGCAGCCTTTGTTCACGTCTCTAATGCACTTGGCACCGTAAACCCTGCAAAAGAAATGATTCATAAATTGAAGTCAAAGAACATTCCTGTACTGTTGGATGGTGCTCAGGCAGTTGGACATCAGGCTGTGAATGTCCAAGAGTTAGGTTGCGATTTCTACGTATTTTCATCACACAAACTTTTTGGGCCAGATGGAATGGGGGTTCTTTACGGCAAACATAATTTACTATCTAAAATGCCACCTTACCAAGGTGGAGGTGACATGATCGAGGTGGTAAGTTTTGAGGGAACGACTTTTAGGGAACCTCCCGAAAGGTTTGAAGCAGGAACCCCAAACATCAGTGGAGCAGTTGGTTTAAAGGAAGCCATCAATTACGTAAATGAATTAGGATGGGAAAATATTGAAAAGATTGAATCCTCGCTTTTGAATTATGCTACAGAAAAATTAAGCTCTATACCTTCCTTAAAAATAATTGGAAAAGCCAAAAGAAAAGTTCCTGTGTTGTCATTCACTATGGAATCGGCTCACCCTCACGACGTTGCAACCATACTTGACTCCAAGGGAATCGCAGTTAGAGCAGGACACCATTGCGCACAACCCCTCATGAAAAGATTAGGTGTTAGCGCCACCACTAGGGCATCAATGTCATTTTATAATAAAGTTGATGAAATTGACCAACTGGACGAGGCTCTTAAATATGTAAGTAAAATATTTGGTGATTAAAGATATCCATGGAAGACTTAAGCGACCTTTATCAGGAAATCATTCTTTCTCATAACAAGAGACCAAGAAACAGTGACCCTTTAGACCCATCAACCGGCCAGGCTGATGGCAACAATCCGTTATGCGGCGATAAATTAACAGTGCACGTCAGAAACACTGAAAGTCTTTTAGAAGCTGTTAGTTGTGATACTGATGGCTGCGCCATCTCGCGAGCTTCTGGATCGATTATGACCACAATGGTTGAGGGTAAGCTGATAACTGAAGTCGAAAGACTTATCGAAGAGACTAAATTATTGCTAACTGGAGAAGATGAGCCAGAAGTTGATCTTGTGCAACAAGGTGATATGGCGGCATTAATTGGAGTTCGCAAATTCCCTGCTAGAATAAAGTGTGCAACACTCGCTTGGCATGCGTTAGAAGCGGCTCTAAGAGGAAATGATGAGGCGTCTACTGAGTAGCAAATAATGCTATTTTAAACGATCAGTAGCCCAAAGAATACCATTACTTACCATGTCTAAATATTCCTTGGCCTGCATCGTTTCATTGTGATGACCTAAAGTGGTACCAAATACTTTGCCTTTTCCATATTGATTCACCCAAACACAATCATGACTGGATTTCCCTTTATCGATGGAACCCTTTGCCAGAACGGTTGCTGTCGGCCATGTCTTATCGATGTGATAAAGTTCACCTTTTGGAGTAACCCATTGTTTAGGAAAGCCCTTCATTACAGGGTGTTCTGGTTTAACATTAGTCACGGTAATTGGCGCATGAGGCCCATGTCTAGGGGAAGTAACACCTAGCATCGCAGGCCAATGCTTTGTCTTACCAGGTATTTTCCAATGATAAGAATGCATTGCACAGTGAATGGCGACAGCTGGCTTTCCTGAGTTATGAATTTTCGAAAGTGACTCAACAAAAGAAGCATCTTTTTCATGGGCATGACATAAATTATAAACCACTATGTCATATCCATCAGACCATCCTTTTTTACTCAACGCTTCTTTGGTTCCTTTAGCATCTTGATGAATAACACCCCAGGTGACTGAAATTCTTTTGCTAACACCTTCAGTTAATATTTTTTCCTGTCCTTTATAATCGTGATAACCACCCCCCGTCACCAGTAATGCTTTAATAGATTCATCCAGCTTCTTTTCTTCGGCCACTGAAAATACAGCCACTGAAAAAAATACTATTAGTGGCAAAATGAGAAGTAAGAGTTTTTTTTTCATACTAAGTCTGGAGTTGTTTCTATTTTTTAATTGTTTAGATAAATTCATCACTCTTCCAGAAAAAACCAAAATTTATTCTAATTAGTAAACCTAAGATTTCCAATCTTCAGGAACCATTCCTAAATCACCAAACTTTTTGATGTTTTCTTCATCAAGCTCTAATCCACATCCAAATGCACTTTTAGTTAGAGAGTCTAAAGAAATT
>NZSO01000061.1 GCA_002696885.1 Verrucomicrobiales bacterium
CTCAGTTGGTCAGGAATTTGATCCCAATCTTCATGAGGCCATTTCTCAAGAATCAAGCGACGAAGTTCCTAGCGGGCATGTTATCTCTGAAATTAGAAAAGGCTTTACACTCAACGATCGTTTACTCAGAGCCGCGAACGTCATTGTTTCAAAAGGACCTCAAGCGGAGGAAACCCAAAATGAGTCATAAATGGTCTCAATTGATCTAACATTTTTTATTCTCGGAACTTAATTTAACCATAATAATGTCTAAGCGTGATTACTATGAAATCCTCGGAATATCCAAGGATGCTAGTTCTTCAGAAATTAAAAAGGCTTATCGAAAAGCCGCGGTAAAGCATCATCCGGATAAAAATCCAGATGATCCAGCCGCTGAAGAAAGATTCAAGGAGGCCGGAGAAGCCTATGAGGTACTCAGTGATGACCAAAAAAGAGCCGCATACGATCGTTACGGGCACTCTGCCTTTTCTAATCAAGGTGGTGGTGGTAGAGGCGTTGACCCTTTTGATGTTTTCAAAGAGGTCTTCGGTGGTGGTGGTGGCGGCGGCGGTGGAATTTTTGAAGAGTTATTTGGCGGAGGGGGTGGAAGAAGAGGTAGAAAAGTCAATAATCGGGGTTCTGATTTGCGATATGATTTAGAAATATCATTGGAAGAAGCTGCAAAAGGAACAATCAAAGAATTGGAATTAGCCAAGCCCATAAAATGCAAAAAATGTAACGGGTCAGGGTCCAGTGAAAGTACTGGTACATCATCTTGTTCAACATGTGATGGTCATGGGCAGGTCATTTCCTCGCGTGGATTTTTCCAAGTACAACAAACTTGTCCGGATTGTGATGGCACTGGGCAAATGATCAAAAATCCGTGCTCATCGTGCAGGGGGGATGGTAGAACTGAAGAATTAACTCGCATCAAGTTAAAGGTGCCTGCGGGAATCGCTCACGGTTCAAGAATAAGGTCATCAGGAAATGGTGAGGCTGGAATTAGAGGAGGTTCCCCTGGAGACCTTTATGTTGTGATCCATATCGCTAAACACGATATTTTTGAGAGAGAGGATAACGACCTCTATTGTGAAGTACCTATTCCATTTTCTACAGCAACATTAGGAGGAGAACTTGAAGTTCCTACACTAGAGGGCAAAGCATCAATTAAAATTCCTCCAGGCACCCAAAGCTCAACCGTTTTCAGGTTACGTGATCGCGGAGTTCAATTTCTTAACTCAAATGAACGAGGTGATCTCCATGTTCAGCTTCAAGTTGAAGTACCCATAAAATTAAATAAGGATCAGAAAGAAATACTGAACCAATTCTCCAATTCAATTGGAAAGAAAAATTCACCTATTAGGGAAAGCTTTTTTGAAAAAGCTAAACGCTTTTTTAAATAGTAATTTTAATTTAAATGCCCAGATTCTATATAGATCCTGAATCATGGGACGAAAGCAACCTCAGACTTGAGGGCGATGAATTTCATCATTGTGTCAATGTCTTGAGGTTACAGTCTGGAGACCCTGTGGTTATCTTTGATGGTCTTGGCATGGAAATACAGACTTCGATAAAAGACATTTCAAAAAAGGTCGCCTACTTGGATTTGAACAACCAAGAAAGAATTATATCACCAGCTCGAAAAACAAAAATTGCATTAGCCCAAGCCATTCCGAAAGGGAAAAACATGGATCTCATAATTGAAAAGGGAACTGAGCTTGGCGTAAATCACATATACCCTTTCATTTCTGAAAGAACGATTATTCGATTAAATCAAAGCGATTCTATTAAAAAACAAGAAAAATGGCAGCGTGTTGCGATTGAGGCATGCAAACAATCAGGTCAAAATTGGCTACCTAAAGTGGAACAACCTCAGAAATTGTTATCCATGATTGATTCTTTAATTCATGAATTCGATTTAGTGCTGATTGCTTCACTGCAGCCCGCAGCCAAACACCTCAAACAGATCTTGTTAAACAGAACCACTAAACATCCTGAATCAATTTTAATTCTAATTGGTCCAGAGGGAGACTTCACCTCATCAGAAACCGCTAAAGCTATTGGAGCAGGCGCAGAGTCTATGACCCTTGGCCCAATCACTCTGAGAACAGAAACGGCAGCAATTTACTCATTGAGCGTAGTCGCTCATGAGCTTCTCTAAATAGTATTATTTTTTAACCACCCAAACGTTGTTGAAGCGTACGGGATTACCATGATTTTGGAAAAATACTGGACCAGGATCGGGACCCTCTTTCATCGGTGATGCAGTAGTCGCATGATCACATACAGTCTCATCATGAATGAGAATGCCATTATGACGAACTGTCATTTTTGCATTAGCTACTTTCTTACCATTTTCAAATTTGGCTGCTGTAAAATCCACATCATAAGTTTGCCAAGTTAAAGGGGGGAAACACATATTAAATGCTGGTGCTTTTGTTGAGTAAATCCCTCCGCACTCATTATGATGACCCTCCAAACCAAAAGAATCGAGAACTTGCACTTCATATCTTCCATGAGCATAAAACCCACTATTTCCTCGTCCTTGGCCACGAGCTTTTGGTTTATACGGTGTCCTAAATTCAAAATGAATTTTGAAATCACCAAACGTTTCTTTACTGGTACAACCCTCCATTAAAAAACCGTCTTCACTGACACGACCTCCTTTCCATAGGTCAGCACCATGATCTTTGCCATCAAAAAGAATGACAGCTCCCTCAGGCGGTCTCATTCCCAAGGTTGGACTTTTTCTGACCACGCGTTCCAATGTTCCAACCTTTTCTCCATCAGATGTGACATGCATCACCTTACCAGATCCAGCATCCACCAAAGAAACCTTGAGTCCATTTTCCATTTCAAATGATGTTTTACCATCTGAAGTCTGCCCTTTGCCTCGAACTCTATTGTCTTTATCACCGTTCCATCCTGCCCCAGGCAATCCGCCCGGATAACCTACAACATCAAACTTACCATCTCCAAGAGCTATGACTTGGGCACCGGCTTTTCCACCTTCAACTTTTCCCTCATATTCACCCTGAATAGCATAGTCAGAATCAACCTTTGACGGATCAGTATAAGTGCCATTTTTAGATGGAGCAGCGATTAATGAGGAATTAATAGCCAAGCTTAAGGAAATTAATACGAAATTCTTTCTTTTCATTGTTTGTCGGTTAATTTTTATTATTATTGTTATATTGAATAGATCTTAAACCTTAGTTGCAATGCAAATATTCTCTCATTTATTAAAAATTATCGCTATCGCCTGCCTTTTAACATCAGTTTCAGGAGCGGCTCCAAAAGCTAAATTCGTAATAGCGTACCCAAACTTAAAGATAAAGAAACCGGTTTGGGTCAGTTCACTGCCCGGAACAGATAAAGAATTAATCGTTTCACAAATGGGAACGATCCACGAATTGCCAAAAAACAGAAATGCGAAATCTGCGGATATTTGGTTTGATATGACTTCAAAAGTAGAGATCGATAAGGATTTTGAGGAAGGGCTACTGGGTCTCATTTTTCACCCAAATCACAAAGCGAATGGTAAGTTTTATGTTTACTACTCCAGACAAAATCCTAAAAGATCAGTCCTTTCAGAATTTGTCACAAAAAATGGTAAACCTGATCCTGCAAGTGAACGAATGATCCTTCAGATCAATCAGCCTTTTTGGAATCATGATTCAGGCCAGCCAACTTTTGGACCCGACGGGTATTTATATCTATCTACTGGGGATGGTGGAAAAGGAAATGATCCCTTACTAACCTCTCAGAATCTTTTTTCACTTCTTGGTAAGGTACTTAGAATTGATGTCGACAGCAAATCAGGAGATCTTGAATACGGAATTCCTGAGGACAATCCTTATGTGAATACTCCAGGAGTTAGACCTGAAATATGGGCCTATGGAATGCGCAATCCTTGGGGGTTGCATTTTGATAAGAAAAACCGCCTTTGGTGCGCCGATGTTGGACAGGCACTTTGGGAAGAAATCAATCTAATTGTCAAAGGTGGAAACTATGGCTGGAGTTATCGTGAAGGAGCACATGAATTTCCATTAAATCGGAATCCTAAATTAGTAACTGAGAAGGGAAAAGATCCAGTCAAGCTCATTGATCCTATTCACGAATATGGCCACGCATATGGAATAAGCATCACAGGTGGTGTCGTCTATGAGGGAGATCTAATTCCTCAACTCAAAGGTCATTATATTTATGGTGACTGGGGATCTGGTTTTGTTTGGGGTCTGAAAGTAAATGATAAGGGAGAAAAAACTGATAATGTTGTGCTTAAGGAGAGAAACAGTGCTAAAGGCACATTCAAGCCAACAGCATTTGTTCAAAGACAAAACAATGAATTATGGATTCTTTCTTGGGATGGAAGAATTTATGAAATGGCTAAATAGTTAGTCATTTAGTGCACCACTAGACAACCAACTTTTTAAATCACTTAGGGCTCTGCCTCTATGGCTCATTGAGTTTTTAATTTCCAAAGGCAATTCAGCAAACGAGTTCTGAAAGCCCTCAGGAATAAAAATTGAATCGTAGCCAAATCCCTTATCCCCTTTCTCAACCTCACTAATCGTTCCATGAACAGAACCCTCAAACTTTGCCAAACGTCTACTTCCCCTAACCAGCACCATCACACATCTAAAAGCAGCCGACCAGTCTGATTGATTAGGGTCCTTCTTTTTTAACTCATTTAACAACTTTCTCCGATTTTGTGAATCTGATGCATTCTCACCAGCATATCGCGCCGAAAAAACTCCTGGCTGACCCTCTAATGCCTTTACTTCCAGCCCAGAGTCATCAGATAAGACTAGAGATGAATTACCCAAATAATCACCCACCGCAATCGCTTTAATAGCAGCATTATCTTCAAAAGTTAACCCAGTTTCTTCAATTTCCCCAATCTCAGGATAAGATTGTAAATCTTCGATAGTTTCAATAAAAGGATCTAATAATTTGCGTATCTCCTCGGTTTTGTGAGTATTACCAGTTGCAATGACCAAACGATTAATTTCATTCATAGTTTAACTGCTGCAGTAAATAAGTACGATCTTTAAAATAAAATACCTCTACTCTAATGTCAGAACGCCGCAAGCAATACCCTTTTGATATAATTGAACCAAAATGGCAAAACCATTGGGATAGCAACAATACATTCAAATCTTTGAACCCCGAAGATGAGGGCTTCGATCCGAATGCGCCAAAATATTATGCATTGGATATGTTTCCTTATCCCAGTGGTCAGGGTCTACACGTTGGACATCCTGAGGGTTACACCGCAACTGATATTCTTTGCAGATATAAAAGAATGCTGGGTTTCAACGTTCTCCACCCAATGGGTTGGGATGCTTTTGGATTGCCCGCAGAACAGTACGCCATTGAACACGGAATCCATCCAAGAGAAACAACAGAGAAAAATGTTACCTATTTTAAAGAACAACTCAAGAGTATCGGATTCTCATACGACTGGGACCGTGAAATCAATACAACCGATCCTGATTACTATAAATGGACTCAATGGATTTTTCTCAAACTCTACAACAGCTATTTTGATAAAGATGAAAATGCTGCTACTCCAATTGAAAAATTGATTGAAAAAAGAATAGCTGATTTACCAGATGAAACTGAAGAGGAGAGGCGAAATTACATTGATAGTCAAAGACTAGCTTATATTGACGAGGTTGCTGTAAACTGGTGCCAAGAACTAGGAACGGTTCTTGCAAACGAAGAAGTCGTCGACGGAAAATCTGAGAGAGGCGGGCATCCTGTTGAGAGAAAACCCATGCGGCAGTGGATGTTAAGAATCACGGAATATGGTGACCGACTTATTGATGAGCTCGATAACCTTGATTGGCCTGAGGGCATTAAAGCCTTGCAAAGAAATTGGATAGGAAGAAGCGAAGGAGCCGATGTACATTTTGAGTTACCGGGAACAGGGGAAAAAATCACAGTTTTTACAACTCGGCCTGATACACTTTTCGGTGCAACTTATATGGTATTAGCACCTGAACACCCATTGGTTGATCAAATAACAAGTGAAGATCAAATCAGTGCTGTTAATGAGTATAGAGATAAGGTAACAAGCAAATCCGATTTAGAACGCACTGATTTAGCCAAAGAAAAAACCGGAGTTTTTACGGGAGGCTATGCAGTAAATCCGATCAATGGAGAGGATGTTCCAATCTGGATTGCGGATTACGTCCTCATGACATACGGGACTGGTGCCATTATGGCTGTTCCCGCACACGACGAGAGAGATTTTGAATTCGCAAAACAATTTGAGATCGACATAAAAACGGTCGTACAAAGTGATACCGGAGAAACTCATGATGAAAGCATTTGCTTCACTGGGGAGGGAATAGCCATTAATTCGCCGCTGATAGATGGTTTAAAAACTAAAGACGCTAAAAAAACGGTTACCAACTGGCTATCGGATAATGGATTCGGTAATAAGTCAGTTAATTTCAAATTGCGTGATTGGCTTTTTAGTAGACAAAGATATTGGGGAGAACCTTTTCCAATCGTTTGGGATAAACAAGGTAACCATCATCCACTATCGACGTCCGAGTTACCTTTAGTTGCTCCTGATCTGGAGGATTTTAAGCCAACAGGAGATGCGAAACCACCCCTCTCAAAAGCGGTTGATTGGATATCATATAAGGACGAATTTATCAGAGAGACTAATACGATGCCTCAATGGGCTGGTTCCTGCTGGTATTACCTCAGGTATTGCGATCCGAAAAATTCAGAGCAGTTCATTTCCAAGGAAGCTGACAATTATTGGATGAACGTAGATTTGTATGTCGGTGGTACTGAGCATGCAGTACTCCACTTACTTTACTCGAGATTTTGGCACAAAGTTCTCAATGATCTAGGATACGTCAGCACTAATGAGCCATTTCAAAAGCTAATTAACCAAGGCATGATCCTAGGTGAGGACGGTCAAAAAATGTCAAAGAGCAGGGGCAATGTAATTAATCCGGATGTTGTGATTAAAGAATACGGCGCTGACTCCCTAAGGCTTTACGAAATGTTTATGGGTCCACTAGAACAAGTAAAGCCCTGGAGCAATAAGGGCGTTGAAGGTGTTCATAGGTTTCTGGCAAGGGTTTGGAGGTTATTCATGGAAAACACACAAGAGGGAACCTGGGAAATTACTCCACAAATTGTTGATATCAGACCTGATAAAAAACAGATGAAGGTGCTTCATGAAACAATTAAAAAAGTTACAACGGATATTGAATCGATGGATTTCAATACAGCGATTGCTCAAATGATGGTGTTTACCAATGCCTTCACTGGCGCCGAACAAAGACCTCTGAGTGCCATGAAAACCTTTCTTACTTTATTGAATCCTTTTGCACCTCATATAACAGAAGAATTATATACCATTTTGGCCAATAACTTTCCTGATAAATGCGATTCTTCAGAACTATCTGTATCGACATGGCCTAACTATGATGAGAAACATCTAATTGAGGATGAAATCGAAATAGTGGTTCAGGTGAACGGAAAACTTCGTGATAAAACGACAATTAACAAGGACGCTTCAGAGCAAGATATTAAAGATCAATGTCAAAACCTTGAAAAGATCAAACCCTTTATAGATGGACTGACCATTAGAAAAATAATTGTCGTTCCAGGAAAACTTGTAAATTTAGTAGCGAACTAAGGGTATAAATTCTAGATAATAGAGAATCCGATTATCTCGTCAAAGTTTTCAATCGCGGAATTTTCTTCACGATGTTCAATGATATGATGTGATAGATTAGAGTTAATTAATATCTCTTGCAGAAATTCTTCTACTTCTGATTCTTCACCTACTACACACAGCTTTACACTCCCGTCATCAAGATTTTGAACAGTTCCGTTCACATCAAACCCCAAAGCAATACGTTTACATTCATAACGAAAACCAACTCCCTGAACTCGACCACTAAAAAATATCTTCTTCCCGGTCATTTAATAAATTTATGAAGATGATTTTTCAAATTTTTCAATAATTTTATCTGCAAATGATTTATCTGCTGCATCAATAATGCGCACCATATTATCATCAACTATTTTGACAGAAATGAATCTTTGATCAGTTTCACTAGAAACCATCTCATCTTTGGATTCAGTTAATTTCACCCCTCGACGAAATTGAGTTGATTTAATAATAGCATCATAAAATTCTTTGGTATCTTTTTTAGTCATCCACTTAGTCATCCAAAAAACATGATCGTCACCTCCCTCTCCATTACCATTAGGATAAACTAAATATCTATCTCCAGACCATCCTGCAGCAGCTATTGATCCATCTCTTTCAGAAAAATGATCAATGCCTTTTGAAACCAGCTCGGGCATGTTGATAATATCAGGCTGCCCCAACTCAGCCATTCTCTGCAGAAAATCACTCTGATTAAGTAGCAGCGCAATCGCAAGTTCACCGGCAACATTATTCCATATTGGATTAACACCATCAATTTCAATAGCATTAATATTCCATCTAAAGCGTTCGGGTTCAGGATAGTCAGAAGAATTAAAAAGCTCTGGATGAAGTATCTCCGAGGTACTTAGAGGGGGTCTAGCAATCGCATTATTAACAGATTGCCATCTATCTTTATCATAAAGCGTCTGACAGAAACGATCACCTAATGAGAATGGAAAAAGGTAATACTCTCGAATAAACGCGGGTATGAGTTCAAATTGTTGACGTGACATTCTAGTCGCTGCCTGAGTAATTCCTGTTGATGAGATATTACTTTGTAATTGATATCTAATTTTAAATAGATTTGTATCTCCGGCAGCCACAGCCCAAAGAGCCAACTTAGCATCATCATTATAAAGCCAATCATCGAGTGAAGTATTCAACTCAAAGTGCTGATCTTGTAATGCGCGGGCAATCTCTATAGCAACCGCCGCGCCATCAGATGCATTAGCGATCGAGGAATCTTCGTTCAAAAAAATGGTATCATCTCCAATGTAAACAGCTGCTCCTAGCTGGCCTTTTAATAAGTCCAGCGTTCTCGCTCTAACATCTGTCCCAGGATTGACAAAACCCATCGCAGAATACGCTCGTGATTGAAACGAAGCATCTTCAGGATTAGCCATGCCTGGCATTTTAGAAAACCCTGAAGCCATTACCTCCCAGTCAGCGTATCGATATTTAAGCTTTCTCTTGGTCGGCAGTTCTCTAATCTTTAAAGAAAGTTCCTCAATTTTTTTACGAGCTTTTAATTCCTCAGCGGTCCATTCACGATCACCCAAATCTGGAGATCCTGCATCTCTGTAATTTTCTAATTTTAGTTCGAGACCTTCTTTTTCTTTTATCAATGATGCTAAATTTTCTTTCTCAATACTAATTTGATGCATCAGGTTGTTATTTTCATCCTCTAACCTTGAAGACTTAAGCTTAAGAGATTCAAGTTCCTGTACAACTGATTCAAGAGACAAGTCTTCAGAGCGTTTGACATAGGAAGTGTTAATATCTTTTAGCTTCCAAAACAATAGCCCCATCGGAACCGCCGCAAAGATAACAAAGCCTAAGGCAGTAGAAGATTTCATCTCTTTTACTTATTTGTTGCGATTAAAAATTCTAAACTTCCGCTTAGGCTTAGAGTCAGAACCTGCTTTATTTGATGAACTATTATTGCCCTTTTTCGTTTGAGGGAATTGGACAGCACCAGAAGGAACTGGTACTAAGGAGCCGTCTTTAGAACGAATCCACTTCTCACCGCTACTATTTTTTTTAGAATCTGAGGAATGAGCATGAGTTGATGTCGTACTAAAAACGGAAGGGTCATCAAGTGCCACAAGATCTCCAATCGGCTTCCCGTTTTGATATGATACAAGGGCGGGCCTCGAACGACCGTCAAGTTTACTAACGACTTTTACCTTATACATAAGTCTTCTAACCATCTTACCTTTGGAATCAAAAACTCTCTCTTCAATTAATTCATCGCCTTCGTAAACAAATTCACTAATAAAAAGAAGGTTGTTTTGACCATCAAAAACTCTTCCTTTTCTCTCTCTACCAAATTCATCGAGAGCAAATTCACTACGCATGATTAGGGTGTTATTTCTTTTTTTTGTTTCTCTAACTAAAGTTCTAGTGTCCTTATCCTTTTGAGTGGTTGTGTAGGTGCCATCTTTATGAACGACCGTTCTGGATATCTGATCAGCAGTATCGTTGGAAAAACCGACAGGATTTATGGCCTTTGCTGACAATACTAATGATACAAACAAAGACGATGCTATTAAGGTTTTCATTGGTTGAGGTCGCAGAAAATCTCTGCATTTTAAAGTATGTCACAAAACTCAGCGATTTTCAAACACTCTAGAGCAACTAGAATGTGGTCAGTTTCAGGCAATATCAAAGATTTAAATAAAGGGATGATAATGGGAATCGTAAATACTACTCCCGATTCTTTTTCAGATGGAGGTCATTTTTACTCCAAAGAAGATGCAGTAAATCAAGCCATTAAACTTGAGAAACATGGAGCCGAAATTATTGACTTTGGTGGCGAATCGACTAGACCCGGAGCCAAGAAAGTCGAAACACAGGACGAGTTACAGAGAGTCCTTCCAGCAATCCAATCATTTAATGAAAAAAAATCTGATAAAACACTAATATCGATCGACACATCAAAGCCTGAAATTGCAAAAGCAGCGATAACAAATGGAGCCCAAATCATTAACGACGTTACTGGATTTACTGATCCAAGAATGCGTGAAATTGCAGCCAATTCAGATTGTGGATTGGTGGTGATGCATATGGCAGGTAATCCACAAAGCATGCAGGAAAAACCTTGCTACAGTAATGTAGTAGAGGAAATTATAGAGTTTTTCGCTAACCAGTTAAAAATATGTGAAGATGATGGCATAGAAAAAGAACGCATTGTTCTTGATCCTGGCATTGGATTTGGAAAAACGATAGAACACAATTTAGAACTACTAAAGTCTATCAATAATTTATTATCCCTGGAGAGACCAATATTGATAGGTGCCTCTAGAAAATCGTTCATATCAAAGGTTCTTGAAAGAGATGATTTAGAGGCCAGAGAATGGCCCACTGTGGCACTAACTTCATACTGCCGTGAATTGGGCGCCTCGATTTTCAGAGTTCATAGTTCATTAGACAATCTCCAAGCATTGCGAATGACTGAGGCTATTATCAATTCAGACTAAAGAATTCTTAAATCCAATCTCTTCATTTTTTAATGACATGATGTATACTTAAGAAGCGTGGAAACAGAAATTATTAACAACTGGCCAATACTTGCAGAACTTGCACTTATCATATTGGCGATATTTTGGGTCGTCCGCAGAAATAAATCAAAAAAATGGTCTCGATTTTTACTAATCTTGAGTGTTCTTCTGATAATAATCACGGTCACATCAGTTTTCTTTAATCTTAAGTTAATTCCTTGGTTCGTAATGGCAGTAACCTTTTTTCTCACCATGTCGATGATTGTGGTTTTTCAGCCTGAACTAAGAAGAGTATTAGCACAATTAGGCAGTCGGGCTTTTTCTTTTATCTCTGAGGGAAAAGATAAAGAATTCATTGATCATCTGAGTGACACCGTCAGACAGCTCGGTGCAAAGCGATACGGCGGTCTATTTGTGATTGAGAGAAAAATCGAACTTAAACCTCACCTAGAAACAGGCGTCCAGATAGATGCACAATTTTCCTCAGAACTCATCCTCACTATTTTTCATCCCAAAACAGAACTGCATGATGGTGGAATTATTCTGAGGGCAGGACGGATCGTTGGTGCTGGATGCTTGTTTCCAGTAAGCCAAAAAGAAATATCTGATCGAAGGATTGGACTTCGTCATCGAGCAGGTATTGGCATAACCGAAGAGTCAGACTCGATTTCGATTATAGTCTCTGAAGAGAGCGGATCTATATCCATTGCACATCGAGGAAGACTCGAGCATGATCTGGATTTGGCAACTTTTCAGAAACGCTTACTTACTCTACTTGAACTCAATGATGAAGATGAAGATGAAAAAGAAGCTGAAATCAATTCTTAAGTTTATCTGTAATAATTTTAATTTATAAAAGGCATAAAATTAATAGCCTATCACAAACCTAATAGAATGAATTTTTTCGGAACTGACGGAGTCAGAGGAACTGCAAACATTGGAAACTTAACACCAGAGTCTGCTTTAAGGCTTGCTCAAATAACTACTGATGAACTCGTTTCCTCTCAGGGTGAAAACAAACAAACTGTCGTCATAGGAAAAGACACTAGGCGCAGTGGAGACATGATTGAGAATGCATTGGCTTCAGGATTTAATTCCGCAGGCGTCAATGTCAAATTGGCAGGTGTCATACCGACTCCTGCGATTGCAATGCTTGTAAAAGAAATTGACGCAGGACTAGGAGTCGTAGTTTCGGCCTCTCATAATCCAGCTCCTGATAATGGTATTAAATTCTTTTTTCAAGACGGTTATAAATTATCAAAAACTCAAGAATCGCGTTTAGAAGATCGCATCCTATCGGATGAGCAATATAACGAAAGACCTGTATCAAGCTTTATTGGAAGAGTTTCTACGTTAGAAAATGCAGATGAAATTTATGTCAATAAAGTGACTAAATCATTCACCCAAAGTCATAATAACTTGAACCCTCTAAAAGGGATTAAAATAAGCCTCGATGCTGCTAACGGAGCCTCATTTAAGACGAGTGCAAATATCCTTGAACAACTTGGTGCAGAATTAATATGTCATCATAATAAACCCAACGGAGATAACATTAATGAATCCTGTGGATGCACTCACCCCGAGATTATTTCAAATCTAGTCAAAAAAGATCAATCATTTGTTGGAATTTCTCATGATGGAGATGCTGATCGAATATTAATGTGTGATGAAAATGCCCAACCTATTGATGGAGATGAATTAATGGCAATCATTGGCTGTCATATGCTGAGAACAGACCAGCTCCAATCTAAAACATTAGTTGCAACCAAAATGAGCAACTTCGGACTTGATGAGTGTATATCAAAGAATGGAGGTAAAGTAGAAAGAGCTGGTATCGGAGACCGAAATGTAATGGAGCTCATGAAGCAAATAGGTTCAAATTTTGGAGGCGAACCGAGTGGCCACATTATATGCAAAGATTATAATACTACTGGTGATGGAATTATTGCCGCTCTTGCAGTTATGAGCGCAATCATTGACACAAATAAACCTTTGTCTGAGTTAAGGAAATGCCTGAACAAATTCCCCCAAAAATTGATCAATATAAATATTAGGAAAAAAATTCCTATCAGCGATCTTGACGCTCAACCTTTAATTGAAGCAACTGAAAAACAACTCGGTAGTGAGGGACAAGTTTTAATTAGGTACTCAGGTACTGAACCAAAAATTAGAGTTCTTGTGGAGGGCAAAGATCACTCATACGTGGACGATCAAGCGTCTAAAATCGCGGATTTAATTACCAATCAAATTGGATAGAATTAAAATGCCCGTGAATCTATTTATCACCGGAACCGATACCGGCGTTGGAAAAACATATTTCACAAGGTTATTGTTATCTTCCATCGTTAATCGCGGTAAAAAGGCTATAGGTTTTAAACCCATTTCCTGTGGAGATCGAGAAGATGCAGAAATTATAATGAGGGCATCATTTCCTGAACCATCATCGCTTGAGCTAATAAATCCAATACATTTGAAAACCCCTGCTGCACCCATGGCCGCAGCATTAATTGAGGGCAAAGAAATTAACATCGAAGAAATCAAAGATAAGTATAAAAACTTAGTGCATTCATATGATAATGTTATCGTAGAGGGAGCCGGTGGATGGGCCGTACCCATAACCTCTGATTATTATGTTGGAGATCTTGCTGCAGAACTCTGTTCCGATGTCATCATTGTTGTTGATAACAAGTTAGGTGCTTTAAACAAAACAATATTAACCGCTAATGCGATCAAGGATAAAGGTCTTAATTTAGCTGGCATTGTTCTAAATCACATTGAACCTGAGAGAGACACAGCAAGCATATCAAATCGATCTATTTTAGAGCAGACGATAAATCCTCCATTTATCATGGAGATTCTACATGACGAAACTGAGATCGAATATCCTTTTGTATCTATTGATTAAAATGGTTTTCCAATAATCTCAAAGCCCGTCGATATGGCGAAGGAATAGGTAATAAATCTATTTCATCAAGGCTAAACCATTTCTCATTCTCATGTATGTTTTGGTCCTCAAATTTATAAATATGCATACTGACTTTGTAACGAGTTATACCATATTTATGGACTGCAATTAAATTATCTTTCACCATCTCATTTTCATCTCTTAGTGGCAATTTCCACATTCCTTTCCGACGGCTACCTGTTTCTTTTTGAAGCAAAATATTACCGTTTATAACATTCAAAATCACATGTTCATCTACAGAAGTTGCTTTGGGTTTTAATTTTTTAATTGGAAGATCTAATGGATCAACACATTGACAACTTGCGGCAATAGGACATTCATCGCATAAGGTCTTTCTGGGTCCACAGAGTGTTTGGCCAAGCTCCATTAAAGCAGAATTCCATATTCGTCCTCCGGAACTAGGAACCAAATCAGCAGCCCATGCCCAGATTTGTTTTTGACCAGAAGATGAATCGATTCTTTCCTGAAAATTGAAAAGCCTTGCAATGACTCTAGCTATGTTAGCGTCAACGGCAGGAACAGGCAAATCAAAAGCAAAACTAGCAACTGCTCCAGCTGTATATCTTCCGACTCCAGGTAAAGTTTCAATCGCTTTTGGATCTTTCGGGAATTGATTCCCCATATCATAAACAACAACCTTGGCCAATTTGTGTAAATTTCTAGCTCTGGAATAATAACCTAAACCTTCCCACTGTCTCAGCACCTCAACCTCCTCGGCATCAGCAAGTTTTTTAAAATCAGGAAAAGCCTCTAGCCAGCGTCGATAAAAACCCCGATCAAGAACAGTCGCTACCTGAGTCTGTTGTAGCATTATCTCAGACACGAGAATTTCATAAGGATCTGAAGTAGTTCTCCAAGGATAATCTTTGGCGTTTTCAGAAAACCAATCAATTAAAAGCTTTTTGAATGGCTTTGATTCATCTAGCAGTGGATGGTCTTCTGATTTAAGTGATTTCATATCTTGTGACATGCCGTTCTTATGGTTAAATCGGTACGTGGCAAAAGAAATAAACTCATATACGCACCCTCTTAACGAATCTCAGGTTAAACAATTGCGGGACATCTTAGAACAGGAAAATTATGAATTTAAAAATAAAGATTACTCCATTTTTGCAGCAAAAAAAGGAAGACTAAACATCACAGTTTATGAGAAAGGACCAAAAGTTCTAATCCAAGGTAAAGATACCAGGGAATTTGTTAAATTCACTTTAGAACCAAAAATCCTAGGTGTTGCAGAACTGGATTATGAAGAACAATTATACCCTCAAATGTTTGAACCCCATTTCGGTATAGATGAAAGCGGGAAAGGAGATTTTTTTGGACCACTTGTCATTGCAGGCGCCTATACTGATAAGACCTTGGCAAGATCGTTAATAGATATTGGTGTCAATGATTCAAAAAAAATTTCAGACTCTAAAATTAAAAAACTTTCCAAAATCATCAAGGAGACTCCAGGAATTGAATATGAAATAATTTCAATTAGCCCAAAAAAATACAATGAGCTCTATAGCAAAATTGGGAATCTTAATAATTTACTGGCTTGGGGTCATGCTAAATGCATCGAGAATTTGTGCCAAAAAAAACCCGAGTGCCCTAGAGCGTTAAGCGATCAATTTGCCAAATCTTCAGTACTTGAATCAACCTTGGGAAATATGGGTAAAAAAATACATTTAGAACAAAGAACCAAAGCAGAACAGGACGTGGCTGTTGCAGCTGCTTCGATATTAGCAAGAGATCATTTTGTTGATTGGATGGATAAAATTTCCAATGAATTAGGGATTGAAGTCCCAAAAGGAGCTTCTTCGAGGGTGATTGATGTTGGCGATCAGCTAGTTAAGACGCACGGTGAGGCGATTTTATCTAAAATCGCTAAAACCCATTTCAAAACAGCAAGCCGCTGGCTCTAGATGACTAGAACATTAAAGTTCATTTTAAAGACATTTTTCTTTTGCTAAATGATGTCGCATCGTTATCTATTGAAGCCCCCATTTACTTTAGTTTAAAACGAATTAATAAATAATAACAATTACCTGGTTTTAGGATCAGGGCCATACGACAATAAATTTAATGAAAACGGCTACCAAGCGTGATCTCGTGGTTAAAATAAGTAATGAAACAGGAATGACTCAACAACAGGTATTTGATGTTATTCAAAAGACGCTAGATACCATTACGCAAACCCTTGCATCAGGTGATGAATTAGTGCTAAGAAATTTTGGTTCTTTTCAAGTTAAAGAAACAAAACAAAAGATTGGAAGGAATCCTAACAAGCCTGGCACAGATGTAGTCATTCCCCCTAGGGCCATTGTAAAGTTTAAGCCNGGTAAAGAGATGAAAGAACGTGTGGCTAATGTCTTGCCNCAGATTCAAAATTCAGAACTGACGTCAGCTNCNCCNTNAGANAGCNCTNCACAGGAGCCAGTTTAAANTTAACTNAATCAATTTAAATCATTTTCCAGCCTTAATATTTTTAANTATTAAGNCAACAGCATCTGCNTCCATTGAACCACTNTATTCTTTGGATAAATCATTTAGAATTTTCAGTGAANCTTTTTTATTTCCCTGATNATTCATCGCATAGGCTAAATGGATCTTTANTCTGAGTAGNCTAGTGGAATCTTTGTCAAGTTTAAGTGCCTTATTAAAAGCCTCTTCAGCACTAACATAATTTTCATTCTTCATGTAATGCAGGCCTGCAAATTCAAAGATTGAACCATTTTCAATATCTTGTGAAACCAAATCTAACTGAGTTTTGAGTTTCTCTTCATCTGCATATGAACTGAGTAAGGTCTTTTTAAAAGCCTTATATGCATAGTCACCTTCTTTAGGAATTTCTACATTAGATTTAAATGGCTGGTAGAGGGGATCACCAATCATAACCTGCATCCAAGAAAGAACTGGAGTTGCAATCCATGCTGATTCGGCAAATGTAAATCCTGCTAAAAGCCTAGCATTAAAAATATCCAGATAGGTTGTCATTTGTAATAAAGGTTCATAAACATTGCCTAAAACAGCACAAGCGCCTCTTGCCACCAAGGGGCCTGACCAATGTTTAAGAGTGGTGCGCAGACTACTCGCTGAATAGGAGTGTATGTGAGTGGCTATAGCACCCTTCTTAAATTTAAACTTTGCATCCGCAAATGGGCCTTGGGCTTTTTCTGCATACCATCCAAAATAAAGTATGACGTCATCACCCAAGGGAAATCCACCGGGAATGAGGGATGAAAACCTATCATAGATCGTGGGAATGCCAGCTCTGTGGTAAAAGTCTCCACAATTTTCTAGCCACCTATCTCCAGTCACATACCCCTGTCCTTTCTCCTTAGCTAAGTTGGCGATATCTAAAACTGCGCGACCCCATAGCCCAGTTTTTTCGACAGCGATAGCGTCATCAATCAATCTTTGAGCATTCTTATAATCTGGGCCATCGATACGTGAAACTAATAGTGATTTAGGATTACCTCCTGCTTCCGAAGATCTAAAGTAAGGATTTGAAATAGCCCCATTCAGTCTTTTCAACTTAAAACCAAGGCAAGCAATTTCAGAATCTACGCTTGCAGCGTCGTTATTACCGTGACCTCTAATTGTGCCATTAGTTCCTTCCTCTCTTCTAATGGGATCAGAAATAATTTTGAGGGGCATTCCATACATTAGCGCCACAAATTTTATCTTACTTTTTTGAATTCCTTTTTTGGAATCATTCTCTTGGGAAAATTCCCACCATTGATTATCAATGAAAAGATCTCTCAGAGGATCTAAAATTGAGTCCTCAAAATCTGAGCGGGTTATGCTTTCGTTTGTAGGACATTTTGTTGCTACAAGATTCTCGAATGGTATATTTCGAGCCTTGGCGTAATACGCCGCCAATCTTCGGGAGTCTTTAACGTTTTGGTTGTAGACAACTAATGTAGCTGCTCCATAATTATCATTGCGCTCAGCTCCTATTGCATAAATCGATTCATTTGAAAAAATGGACAACAAACTTGCTATAATAACGGAAAGCCATCTGAACATTAATTATATATTAAGCTATTTTTTTTCATAATCACGCATCTTAGCAAATTAAAGATCATCATAAATAAGTGAAATAGTAACTTGAAATCATAATGGAGAACTAAAAATGTCCAGCAAGCGTATTAGTTATTGGTAATCACAATTGGCTAATATTTAACTCCTTACGTAACCAAATATTGATTAAACCCCTTCCAAAAATCACTCTATCTCATGGTTAAATTTAAAACAATTTTGTGTATTTTGTTAATACCTACCCTGTTTAACAATTGCTCACAAAGTCTGGTAAAAGTTCAGCCTTACGATCGTGGTAACTTATCCAAAACCAGCATGTCTGGAGAATTAAACTCGTTAATAACCACTATGACGGAACATGGTTATTTTTCTAGAGAAGGAAGTTTCGGTGGTGGTTTAATTGGTGGTGGAGGTTGTGGATGCAACTGAAAATATGAAACTACCCTACTACAAAAAGATTAAACACTATGGCAAGTATCTGCCAAAAGCTGGTATCACCAGCCTTATCTTAAATAAGGGAGCAGCTACACATTTTGTTGTTTATGAGTCACAATTTGTGGCAGCCTCCACGTTCACGAGTGTGGTAAAATGGACCGCTGCCACTGTTGCCGGGCTAGGAGCTTATGACTCAGTGAGCGGAGCCACTCAAATAACGCAAATAGCACCATCATCAGGATCATCAACGGTACCTGCTAAGGCGGGTGAATTGTTAAACTTGGTATATCAAATAACCGGCGCCCCACACCGAGCTAGAAGTTGGGCAGTCATTGGAGAGTTGCCTGAAGGCTTGAATCACCTTAATTCAACCAATAGCAATACCGATGGCATCACTGGAATTCCATCAGAGCCTGGCACTTATAACATTAAAGTAAGAGCCTACAAAGGATCCAATAACAGCGGATACAATTACACCAAAACTTTTACAATAGAAGTAGCGCCCGGCTCAAGCCCTCCCTCAATTACCAACCAACCACAAAGTATTAAAATCAGCTCAGTTGATAAAGTAAATCTCAAGGTCTCCGCCTCTGGTAATAATTTGCAATACCAATGGTTCAATGGAGAATCTGGAGACACGTCAATTCCTGTTCCAAGTGCAACCAACTCTTCACTTGAAGTAGGTCCTCTTTCTTCTGATGCGAAGTACTGGGTCAAAATTACTAATGCCTCGGGCTCTGTAAATTCAAACACATCCAAACTAAAAATTATTGATAACTACAATAGTTGGGCTGAAAAACAATTTGCCAGTAACCCTGAGTTAATGGCCCGCGAAAATGATTCTGATGAAGACGGACTCACCAACGAACTAGAGTACGTCATTGGAAGCTCCCCGAAAAAACACAGCATTGATCCAGAAACTAACATCTCCTTAGAGAATTCTAATCTAATATTTTCTTTTAAAGCCAAAAAGACTGATGGAGATGGATACTCAGGTTTAGAGCGTATCTACAGCGTTCAAGAGTCAAATGATGCCACCCAAGACTCATGGACAACATTATCCAGTTACAGTGAAATTACCGGAAACGATCAGGATGTCACTATTTCAAGACCCTTGAGCAGTTCAAAAAAATACTATCGACTTAAGGTTCAGCTTAGAGAAAAATCTTGAATGGCTTCCAAGTCTCAGTGCCCAGTTATTTTAAGTTTCTTATTACCATGGACCAGCTCTGAGGCGATTGATCGTGGTCAGGAATACGAATATGGCTATCAGCTGTATGATGAAGGGGGTGAGAGAATCAAAGTTGAAGCTAATTACTTTAGAGGAAAAATTGATCTCACTGACGAATCCACTTTCAGATTCCAACTTCTCAATGATTCAATTTCGGGCTCATCTCCAACGGGAGTTCTCCCAGATGGGGACCAACCATTCATATCCGATCTTGAAGATGTTAGAACTGGAATTCTAGCTGCGCTTCAATATGACTTAGAAGATCAAAGGGTAGAACTCGAGCTTTCCAAAAGCGAAGAATCAGATTATTTTTCGAATGGCATTTCACTTAATTACGAGAAGGATTATAACCTCGGAAATACAACTCTAGCCCTAGGTTTTAATTACCTTGATGATATTGTTAAAGTCCCACTCCTGGATGATGAGAAAAAAGACAGCTATGATTTCTTTATAGGAGTCACACAACTGCTTAGTAAAAACACAATTATTTCTGCCGACCTCACGCTTGGATACGCAGAAGGATACTTAAACGACCCTTACAAAGTTGTTCAAAGAAATGAAGACTTTGTGATCGCACCCGGAATCAGTATTCCAGTCGTCAACATATATAGAGAAAACAGGCCAAATAGTCGATTCAGACAAGTCTTTCATCAAGAAACTAAACACTATTTTGAATCACTCAACGGAACATTAAAGGCCGCGTTCCGTCTCTCCAACGACGACTATGGGATCTTTTCACAAACCGCTGAAATAGAATGGCGACAAGAAGTTAATGACAATCTCCTCCTGTCTCCGTTTTACAGGTTCTACAATCAGAATAGTGCCGACTTTT
>NZSO01000062.1 GCA_002696885.1 Verrucomicrobiales bacterium
TGAAGTTCATCAAAGCAGTAGATCTAGTAGCGATTTGTTTTTTGATTTAAAGTTATTAGTAAGTTCAGAGACGATCAGGGAATTTGTTTTTATACAGCTTCCTACAACCCTCTCTAATGATACAGATAATGATGGGTATAACGACTCTACAGAAATATTCTTTGGAAGTGATGAAAAAGATATTGAAAGTACTCCTAGTTTTGAAGCTAGAATTGTAAAGAGATCCAATGATTTAGAGATTCTTTTTCCGGGAAGAAAAGGGGAAGGGTATCAATTGCAAATGTCCAATGATTTAAAAAATTGGATAAGTATGGAAAAGATAATATTAGGTGATGGGTCGATTATAAATGAATTGGTTCCTTTAAAAGGAGTTTCCAAGCGCTACTATAGAGTTATAAAGTAAAATTAGCTTAGTTTTTCTCTAACAGCTTCTAGGAGTTTCTTTGTGGCTTTTACCCCATCATATTCACTTAGCTTACTGCCTTCGTATTCAACACCGACATAACCGTTGTAGCCTGCGTCAATCACAATCTTCATCATTTTTAAATAGTCAGTATGTGTTTCGTTTCCTTTATCATCAAAATTGTGTGACTTTGCACTAACAGCTTTGGCATAAGGCATGAGTTCAGAAACGCCTTTATATCGATCATAGACTTTACCTCCGCCAATGTTGAAGTTGCCAAAATCGGGAAGTGTTCCGCAGTTTTTCATGCTAACAGACTTCATGACTCCTGCTAACCATTCGCCATTAGATGAAAGGCCGCCATGGTTTTCTACAATTACATTTAAACCATGTGTTTTTGCAAATTCACTTAATTTACTCAGACCGTCAGCTGCAAATTTTTGTTGTTCTTGATAAGTACCTGAAGATGCTGCATTAACTCGAATTGAATGGCAACCTAAATGCTTAGCTGCTTCGATCCATCGTTTATGATTATTAACTGCATCACCTCTTTTTTTATTATCTGGGTCACCTAACCTGCCTTCGCCATCACACATAATAAGAAGGCTTTTAACACCTTCACTGTCACAAATTTTCTTAAGTTCATTGAGATACTTATTGTCGTTGGCCTTGTCCTTAAAAAATTGATTTACATATTCAACTGCAGATATGTTGAATTCTTTTTTTGAAACAATCGGGAAATCTAAATTTGTAATTTTTTTTGCAAATAATGCCTTATGTAGTGACCATTCGGCGATTGATATATCAAATAGTTTTTTCTTATTGTGGTGATCAGCCTTTAATAAGGCTGGAGTGCTCATTATAGACGCACTCAAAGTGGTAAGAAAATTTCTTCGTGAGTTATTACTTTCTGTATGCATTTTAAATAAAATTTTTTTATTATTAAACTTTATGATGACTCCAAGCAATAACGTTTTTTAAGCTATAATTATTGACCCTTAGATTTGTGCATATAATATCAAATTAAAATGACTTCAATTACTAAACTTTCTATTTCAGTTGGTACTGCATTAATTCTTTTAGGGCTAATCCTTTATATTTCAACAGGAAGTAAATCCGTAACCGCGTTAATTCCCAGTTTTTTTGGTGTTCCCATTTTAGTTTGTGGCTTCATTGCGAAAAATGAGCGCAGAAGAAAAATGGCTGCACACATTGCAGTATTATTTGCTCTTCTTGGTTCTCTTGGTGGATTAGGAATGGGAATCAAAAAAACCGCCTCGGATGGTTTGGGCTCGGCTCAGATCGGACAATTGGTTATGGGCGTCATATGCCTAATCTACCTCGTAGCATGTATAAGATCATTTATTTCTGCTAGGAAGAGCTCTTAAACAGCTCAACTAAGCAATCAGATGCCCATTGATAGCCTTGCTGGGCGTCTATATTCGAAGGTTCTTTTATTAAAATCTCTTTATAGATTTTTTGTGACTCTTTGAAGCTTTTTCTAGCCTCATCAATTTCATATTGATCTTTGAGTTTAACCAAGTTCCAACCTAATAAGCCATAGTCCCTTGCGAGTCTTGAGCGGTGCTCAAGTTTGATTGAATTATTATCTTCAACGTTTCTATCAGTTTCTAATAATGTTTCAGATAATGATAATGCTTCCCTGCAGTATTCTATAACTTTTTCTGTGTCTCCAGCCTTTTTGTGAAGTTCTGTAAGCAACCTAAAGAGTTGAGCGGTATTAATTTGAAACTCAATATTACTTGGCTGGTTTTTTCTTATTTCTTTTAAATTTTTGAGAGCTAAATTAGCTTGGGTTCGAGCTGCGCTATCTTCACCCTGGCTTACTAACGTTTTTGAAAAAGTATAAAAACGTTGAGCGATTTCAAATTTGAAAATGTCTCTGGGATTATTATTTATAAGGTCATTAAGGAGCTCAATTGAATAATCGTTAATTGTCACCGCGTCTTCGGCACCAGTTTTGAATGCAATTTCTGCATCTTTACCTAATGCTTTTGCGAGGTAAAACTGATAATTTCTGTTTTCAGGAATGGCTGTAACCAATTGATTGAATTGATCAATTGCATATTCCAAATATTCTCTCGACTCAGTGTATTTATCCTGGAAACCTAGTGTGATTCCCATCTGGAGATTTGCCGATGCATAAAGATACTGATCTTCCTCTAATGGGAGATTGTCTTTTGTGATTTCATCTAGGAGGGTTATTGCCTGGTCTGTGTATGTATTGGATTGGTTGTAGTCATTAATTTTCTGATAGCCCTTAGAAATACTTAAGCAAATTTTTGCGGCTTTTCTCCCCATAGAAAAATTATCCCTACTCTCTAAATATGCTGAATTGATGAGATCCAAAGAAACTTTGGAAGATGCAATCGCCGAATTTGGTTCGTTGTTTCCAGTATATGAATTTGATAGGTTTTCATATAATTTTGCCTTTTTTTCAACTAACTCGGTTGAGTTGCCACCCCCAATTTCGTATTCGCTAATTAGGTTGGTAGCTCGTTTAAGTTTCTCAATCGCGGATTTGTAATCACCGAGCAATAGATTTAGTTCGCTTGAATTGTTTAGTGCCGTAATAATTGAATCTCTGAGGGCGGGCTCATTTTCATTTTCTTTGCGTTCGATAAACTTTTCGTAGTATGTCAAAATTGTACCAATTGTTCCTTCGGGAAAATCATAGAGAGCGTTCCCGTCAGAGTCACGAACCACTATCATTTGACATATTTCGTTCAAAGCAGATTGAGATTCCTGTAGGTCATTAAATAAGTAATTTAGTTTATTTTTATCAAGAAAATCTGACTGATTATTGGCATCAGAGACTTCTTTATTATTAACATCATTAATTATGGGTTGTTCATTGATAAGAGGTGGATTTGCCGTTTTATCAGTGATGTTGTCTCCGAAATATGTATTATGATTAATGAAGTGGTTTGTTAGGTAGCCCAATGCCAAGCATAAAGAAACTGTGATGAATTGTTTCACTTTGCTAGGTTTTAATTTTCTGTTTTCTTTTCTTTTNNTTTTAGAATTTTTTGTAATNAGAGGGAGCGGTNTCTTTGTTGAAGGATCGCACTTTATTATTTCTTTAATAATGCTACCCATATCAGAAAATTCATTATTAGGATCGATCGTTAAACATTTCTCGATTATTTCTCGGAATGACTTTTCTTTATTTGTGGATGGTGGGTAAGGCCAATTGATAATTGGTTTATTAGTTATTGCTCTTGCAACTTGATTAGCGGAAATGCCTGAATATTTTGAGGAGTTCCTGCCTTTTCTGTTTTTGAAGGCAATTATTTCCTTGTTCAATCTACAATATTCTCCAGTTAAAAGTTTATACAAGACTGCCCCAAAACTATAAATGTCCCATCGTATTCCGTTATTATTGATTGAATGGTCTTCGCCCTTGAGTTGATCTGGGTGAGAATAAAATAGTGATTCGCTTGGATTAATCTGTTCTAACCCACCAAGATAACCTTGCGCGAAATCTGTTAACTTTGGGTCTGGATCAATCCCATGATCAAAGAGAATATTACTGGGCTTGAGATTGCAGTGGGAAATATTTTTAGAATGAAGAAGTTTAAGAGATTGTGCTACTTTCAATGAAATCGACCATGAATCTTTATAGCTAATGTTGGAGGCTAACTCTTCTAGGGATCTTGTTTTGTAATTTGTTTGGGAGTCTTTCCCGAGAATTGCTTCGGAGTATAACTTGTATGTTATGTATGGTGTTTTTCCAGAAAGGTTAAAATCATAAATCTTACCGATGCCAGGTGTGTCATTTGATTTGAAAACTTTAACCAATGCATCAGATAGTATTTCTTGATTAATGGAGTGAGGATTTAAACATTTTACAGCCAATGGCCCTTTGCTCTGATACTCAGCAAGCCATACCTCTCCAGTGGATCCTTTACCGATGATCTTTAGAAGTTCGTAATTAGGAATAATAGTCTTGCTCAATTATACTATCTTAGGTTTTTTAATAGTTTAAACTTTTGTTTTAAGTTCTCAACCCAGCTCCTATGAAACTAGATTAAGTTTTGTTAAGGTCTGCTAGAATTCACTAGTTATATAATAATTCTAAGTAAGTTTATATTTCATTATAATAATGATAATAATTATAATCACAAATATATGGTATATTACATCTAATGCTTAAGAATATTGAAATATGGCTCAAACATTAAAAAATCATGTGGCTCTAATTACTGGGAGCACAACCGGATTGGGATTTGGAATTGCTAAAGTTCTTGGGCTTGCTGGCTCAAAAATTATAATGAATTATTACAATGATCAGGAAAGAGCGAACAGGGCTTACTCTGATCTAGAAGCAATGGGTTGTGAGGTCACTCTAGTGAGAGGTAATGCTATTGATGAAAAATCTGTAAATGAAATAGTGAAAGAAGGTGAGGAGAAATTTGGTCCAATTGATATTTTAGTGCCAAACGCTACACCTGATCAACCGCTCAGACCTATCGAGGAATATGACTGGGACTTTTATCAACAAATGTTAGATTTTTTTGTAAAGAGTCCCTATTTGCTTACAAGGGCAACAATAGAGAATATGAAGAAGAGTAAATGGGGTAGAATCATTAATATTTCGAGTGAGGTTTATCAGTTATCGGTCAGTCCTTTTAGTGCATATGTATCAGCTAAGGGTGGTCAAATTGGGTGGACAAGAAGCATGTCTAAAGAACTCGCTCCTTATGGAATAACTGTAAACACGGTAAATCCTGGATGGATACCAACGGAGAGACATGACAATGACCCCCAAGAAGATAAGGACAATTATCTTGAGCAAATTCCTGCGGGAAGATGGGGGACTCCTGAAGACGTTGGTGAGGCTGTCGCCTATTTTGCATCTGAGGAAGCTAGCTTTATAACCGGACAAACACTTTGTGTGAATGGAGGAAATTCACCTTGGTGATTTATTCTTTAATGTGATTTTTTGAAAATTTTCTTTATGCTTGAAGCGCCATGCTGATCAAGTAGAACACCTACGAAAATGACGCCTCCAGTGATCGCATCACTAAGAGGTGTTGGGTAACCAAATAAATTTACCATATTTCTTAACACTATAAGAATGGCGGTTCCAATGAGTATGCCTAAGATTGAACCTTCTCCTCCTCTAAGGCTACATCCACCGAGGACAGCTGCGGCAATCGCATAGAGTTCGAAAAAGGCTCCATGAGTAGCAGGTTGAACTGACCCAGTGTAAATGCAAAATGGAATAGCAGCAAAAGCAGTACAGAATCCTGCGATGACATAGGCAAATGCGATGACTATGTTTGTATTGATACCTGAATATTTAGTTGCTAACTCATTCCTTCCTGAGGCGAAAATGTATCTACCAAAGACTGATTTGTGCAGAATTATTCCGAAGAAGATTGCAAAACAGATTAGATAAATAAACGACATGGGTATGCTGTGCAGAAGCCCACTGCCATTTCCATTAGTTAATACATCAGCAAGACTTCCTTCTCCGAGAAACCTTAAAAATTCTAGATTTTGAGATGAGTCACTTATGTTAATAGACGTATCATCGGCAGAAAATCTGGCTAGACCTCGATAAGATAATAATCCACAAAGAGTGACTATGAAGGCTTGAAGTTTAAGCTTTCCTACAAGAAGGCCTTGAAATAGCCCAACTGCTGTTCCTATCAGTAGTGTAAGGAAAATTGCAGCAATCCAAGGAATTTCAGGGATGATTCTTGCAAGAAATGAATCAGGTCTTGTTTCGGTTGGTGTAACGAAATAGAGAAAAACAACACCTAGCAAAGCCATTAGTGATCCAACAGATAGATCTATTCCGGCAGTGATAATGACTATGCCAACACCAATGCTAAAGATGCCATAAATACCTATCTCTCTGCTAATATTTTTTAGATTGTCTGAAGATAGAAACTTGCTCTCAAAAACTGCTTGAACTCCACTTTCACGGGTTCCCCAGGAAGTAATAATGACGAGTACAATTAGGAGGCCAAGCATGCCAAGCTCCCTTCTGTTTTTATTTACGAATCCTAGTTTTGGGTTGTTCATTTTGTTGTGTCTAATTCAAGAGGATCGACCTACAGCAAGATTCATAATATTTTCCTCAGAGAATTTTTCTCTGTCTAATATACCAGTAATTTTACCTTCATGCATTACGGCAATTCTATCGCTAATTCCTAAAACTTCCTCCATGTCACTTGAAATCATTAATATCGCAACACCATTGTCTGCAAGTTTTCGCATGAGTTTATAAATTTCTGCTTTAGCTCCAACATCTATTCCTCTTGTAGGCTCATCAAAAATAATAAGTTTTGGGTTCATGGATAACCATTTTCCTAGGACGACTTTTTGCTGATTACCTCCACTCAAATTAATAACGGGCGTATCAGCGGAAGGAGTTTTTATATTTAATTTATTTATTTGATTTGAAGCAGTTGTTTCTTCTGATTCACTATCTATCAGCCCTATTCGGTTAGAGTAATTTTTCAATGATGCCAAAGAAACATTCTTTATTATATCAAACTCTGTAATTAGACCTGTTCTTTTTCTGTCCTCTGGAGCGAGATAAATTCCTGCTTTAATTGAAGCTTTAGCAGAACCCCGCTTAATCGGATTGCCATCAATATAAATGGTTCCTCCTAAATCTGGATCAACACCAAAAATGGTTTGAGCGATTTCTGAACGTCCGGCTCCAACTAAACCGGCCATGCCAAGAATTTCACCAGAGAAAACTTTGAAGCTAATTTTGCAATTTGGATAATTACTTGATATTAGATCTTTGGCTTCGAATCCCTTTGAGATGTCAATATTCGAACCTGATTCGTTGGAAGTGCGTTCTAGTTCTCTCCCCACCATTAGACTAACCATATTGTCATGATTAATTTCATTCTTTGTCAGAGTTCCGGCGTTAGAGCCATCTCTAAGAGCAACGACTCGATCAGCGCATGTGCTTACTTCACCAAGTCGATGGGAAATATATATGATTGAAATTCCTTCATTCTTAAGGTCAGAAATTACTTTAAGTAATTTGTCTGTTTCTGAAATAGTGAGGCTGGATGTTGGCTCATCCATGATAATGATCTTCGCCTCCTTAGATAAAGCTTTGGCTATTTCAACAAGTTGTTGTTGGCCGATTGATAGTTTTGATACCGGCGTATTAGGTGAGATGTCCAATCCTAACATTTCTAGGAATGGATTTGTTTTATCCTCTATAATTTGTTTTTGTATGAGCCCCATTCTCCTTGGCTCTCTACCTAGAAAGACATTTGCTCCGACATCAAGATTATCTAATATGTTAAGTTCTTGATGAACGAATCCTATCCCTAAGGCGTCTGCATGCGATACAGATTTGATGGATACATTTTCACCATTCACTTGAATGGTTCCCGAGTCTGGTTGATGGACTCCACCAAGAATATTCATCAATGTGGATTTGCCTGCACCATTTTCTCCTATCAGCGCGACGACTTCACCCTTGGCGATATCGAAATCCACTGAGGTAAGCGCCTTGACCCCAGGGAATGTTTTATTTATTCCTCGCATGCACAACGCATAGGAAGAATTATCAATTTGGGTGTTCAAGAATTTGGTAAGAGTAATTTTTAAATTGAGGAATTTACCCTCCTTTTTTCCACTCTTGGCACTTCTTTAGATAATCAGCACCTTCGCCTTTCCTAATCATTTTGGTGGCGATAAACTTTTGTTTTGTTTCTGGTATTTCTAAATCATTGGGAGTTTTCCCGTCGATAATGATTGAACGCAGTGCCTTTATAGCTTGATATCCAAACTCATAAGGCTGTTGAACTACCGTTCCGTGAATTTCACCAGTGTCGATTGCTTTGAGTGTTTCAACTTCTTCATCAAAAGCAATAATTTTTACTTTTCCTGCTACCCCCTTGTCCTTAACAGCTTTGAGGCATGCTGGTGCATTGTATGCCCAAAGGCCAACCATTCCTGCGAGATCAGGATATTTAGTTAGTGTATCTTCGGCATTCCTTCTAGCTTTTCCAATATTTGCCTCGTCTGTTCTTAGGTCTAATATTTCTATGTTAGTTCCAGCTACAGCCTCTTTGAGTCCCTGATACCTCTCTACTGCATTAGCTTGATCCCCAACCCCAACAAATGCCATGACCTTTCCTCCGTTAGGTAATGCTTCTTTAAGAAGTTCACCAGCTTGACGCCCTGCTTCGACATTGTTGGTACCCAAATAAAATAAACGATCCGATTTAGGGGCATCACTATCTACGGTGATGATGCTCGCCTTATTAGCCCAGTCATTAATCATTTGCTGTTGGCCTGTAGGATTAGGTGGGCTAATAGCAATTCCTTTGAAACCTCTAACTAGTAATGCGTCACATATTTCTCGCTGTTTAGCTGCAGTTCCATCACCCATTTTGAATTCAATTTCTATATCATCATGTTCAGAGGCCGCTTTCTCTGCTCCGGCTTTTCCATAGGACCAAAAATCTGCAGTCGCATTAGTGACAAAAGCTAGTTTTACTTTGTTAGAACTTGCTGAGTTGTCATCACCATTATTGGTATTTTTTCCGCATGATATTAGAAAAATGATGCAAGTTAAGATTGAGGTTTTGATGAGGAGGTCAGTGACTTTTTGTTTCATTTATTCTTATAAATTAAAGTGTTGAGATTTTAATTGTTAATCTTATTCAAAAAAACGCTATTGAGAACCCTTTTTTTTATGAACTTTTGTGAAGATAAATATTAAAAACACTCAAGACTAACCCTTAGCTGTTTATTTAGTAGTATTAATAAACTATAAAGCAAATCTCATAGTTTTATTATCGAATTAGCAACTTCCTTGGCCATGATGGTGGCACCTTTTGCGTTGGGGTGAACCTTATCAGGAATCAGATCATGTTTGTCATGGAATGGAGTGTTCAAATCAATAATCTTGCACTTGGTCTGAGCGGATATCTTTTTTAGTGTGGGTATTATATCATTGTTTACAATTTCATCTGTTATTCCCCAACGTGTCTCAACAACAGGAACAGGTAGACAAATAAATATTTTCGGCTTGCTTGATAAGCTTGAGAACATTGAGATCATTGATTTGTAGTCGTCATAATAATCAGCCGAATGTTTCCAGTTCTGTGGTTTTGTATCATTTGTACCAAGTTTGATCACAACTATGTTTGGTTTAAATTCTAGTGCAGCTTTAAATTCTTTTTGTTTCCAATAAGGTTTGTCTCCCTTTTTGAGCATAGTAGAACCACTGTTTCCGAAATTTTTAATTTCATACTTATCGCCCAATAACTTTCCTAATTGAGTTGGGTAGTTCATGTTCTTTCTATCTTTAATTCCAGAGCCATAGGTGATGCTGTCACCAACGCAGGCCACTTTTATGGCCTCTGAGAAAGAATAATTTATACAAACTAAAAGTATTGTTAAGCTGAGTATTAATTTTTTCATGTAGTTGAGTTAGTTTTTATCCAAATGCTTTTCTAAGTAGTTCTAAACTTTTTTTGCACCCCGTAACAGGATTCTCTTTGCCTTCAAATTCAAGGGAGATCCATCCTTTATAACCTGCTTGATGCATTATATCAGAAATTTTATTGTAATCTAGATCTAGAGTATACCATCTACCACCGCCGTAATACGTCTTTGCCTGAAGTAGTACTGTTTTATCTGCTAGTTGTGACAGCCTCTGGTACGGGTCCTCAAGAAAATTTCCAGTATCAAGGGTCACTTTTAACCAAGGTGAATTGATAGCATCAACGATTTTAAGAACTCCCTCGGGGGTTAACCCAAGGCCCCAGTGATTTTCAAGGCCTAATATTACTCCCGACTTCTCAGCTTCACCAACAAGTTTTCCTATTGAATCTATAACCCAGTTATAACCTTCTTTTTCTGTGTATCCATCCAATACTGGTTCAATGCCTCGGTTGGCCATGAGATGATCAAAGTTCTTTGAAGTGTTCCATCTTCCTGTGTTTATTCGTATGGTTGGTATTCCCAGTTCGTGGGCTTGATTTATGTAAAATATTGTTTGCTCAACATTATGTCTTCTTTTCCGTGGATCTGGGTCAACGAAATCCTGATGTGTTGAAAAACCCATCAATGCTAAACCATTTAAAAAAGCATGTTTTTTAATCTTTTGTAAATAGGAGGGACGAAAATCCTCCATTTGGACTTGTAGTATTTCCACTCCTTCGAAACCTTGTTCTGCAGCTATGTCCAAACATTTTTCTATAGGACGAAATTCAGCTCTTCTAAAACCCCAATACGAATAGGTGGATACTCCTATTGAATTCGTGATCTTTTGAGGAGCTGTATCCTGAGATTTGGATAATGTTTGAGCTGATAACAAAGTTGCTGCTCCTAGACTTGTTGATTTTAGGAAACGCCTACGATTATGGGGGTTTGATAACATTTTAGCATTATACATCATCTATTAAGTTAATGTCTGCATAAAAAGAGGAGCATTTTGTGCACATTATGTTGAGTTTTAATTTGTTTGGAAGTCTTTTTATACGAGAATTATCGTATTAAGATAAATGAACGATCCGCTACAAACTCCTGAAGAAAACGTTGAAAATTCTGACAGAAGACAGTTTTTGTCAAAAACGGCAAGCATTGTATTTGGAGGAGCTGTTGTGTCAGTTCCAATTGGAGCAGGGGTTGCAACTCTTTTGTCTCCACTAGGGAAAAATGACTCTGGTAGATTGAAAGTGATGTTAACGAGCTTGGAAGATCTACCGTCTGATGGTTCTCCCAAACTTTATCAAGTTGTTGCTCAGAGAAAAGATGCTTGGACCAAATATGAGAATAAGCCGATCGGTTCTGTTTTCTTAAGAAAGAGAGGCGAAAATGATGTTGTCGCTTTCAACAGTAGTTGCCCTCATGCAGGTTGTAGTGTTGATCTGAATCCAAATGGAAAAATGTTCAGTTGTCCGTGTCATGAAAGTAACTTCAATATGGAGGGCGGAATAATTGGGAAGAGTGTGAGCCCTCGTGGTTTGGATGAGTTAGAGATTGATAAAGAGCTTTTATCCAAGGGGGAGGTTTGGGTGACCTTTGTTAACTTTAAAGCAGGAGTAACTGATAAAATCGAAGTATGATTAAATCACTAACAAATTGGCTTGAGGATAGAACGGGTATTGGTTCTTTGACCAGGGAAGCATTATTTGAACGTGTGCCAGGAGGTGCAAGGTGGAGATATGTTTGGGGAAGCACCCTAACCTTTGCGATAATGGTACAATTTATTACTGGGGTCTTTTTATGGATGGCGTACAGTCCTAGTGCCTCAACTGCATGGGAGAGTGTATACTACATCCAGAATGAAATGCAATTTGGATGGCTATTGCGTGGGATACACCACTGGACTGCTCAAATAATGGTAGTCCTTCTTGTTTTTCACTTAGTTCAAGTCGTTATAGACAGTGCTTACAGGGCGCCAAGAGAGTTTAATTTTTGGTTTGGTGTTATCCTTTTATTTATAACTCTTGCAACTTCATTAACTGGATACCTTTTGCCATGGGATCAAAAAGGTTTTTGGGCCACTAAAGTTGCTACTAACCTAGCAGGAGTGGTTCC
>NZSO01000063.1 GCA_002696885.1 Verrucomicrobiales bacterium
AAAATGCCAGTTAAAGTTTTAGTTGTTGGTTGTGGAAATATGGGAAGATCCCATGCGAAGGCCTATCATTCAATGGACGGTTTTGAAATCGTTGGCTTGGTGTCTAGAGGAGAAAAATCCCGACAAGAGGTGATTGATATCTTAGGACAAGATTATCCTCAATTTTCAGACTATTCTGAGGCCTTAGAACAGACTAATCCTGATGCCGTTTCTATAAATACTTATCCGGACACACATGCTGAGTATACTAAGATGGCGTTTGCTGCTGGAGCTCACGTCTTCCTTGAAAAGCCAATCGCAGAAACTGTTGAAGAGGCTCAGGAGATTGTTGGCCTTGCGAAAAAAAGTAATTTAAAGTTAGTGATAGGTTATATTCTTAGGGTTCACCCCTCATGGATGAAATTCATCGAAGTTGCTCAAGGTCTTGGAAAACCTTTGGTGATGAGGATGAATCTGAATCAGCAATCGTCAGGTAAGAATTGGGAAACTCACAAATGTTTGATGAATTCTATGTCTCCGATTGTAGATTGCGGCGTGCATTATGTAGATGTGATGTGCCAAATGACAAGATCAAGGCCGGTTAGAGTCAGCGCTATCGGCGCAAGATTAAGCGAAGAGCTTAATCCGGGAATGTATAACTATGGTCAGCTTCAAGTGACTTTCGATGATGGTTCTGTAGGATGGTACGAAGCGGGTTGGGGGCCAATGATGAGTGAAATTGCTTTTTTCGTCAAAGACGTGGTAGGACCAAAGGGNAGTGTTAGTATTGCAGGAATGAAGGAAGGTGAAGAAACTGATGATGTAGATGCTCACTCAAAAGCAGAATCGATTAAGCTTCATCATGCNGNACTTGATGATAATGGTGAATTTTCTAAACCTGATGAAATTATTGATTGTGCTGATGAGCCTGATCATGATGGCTTATGTTACCGAGAACAGGAAGTGTTTTTAAATGCAATCGTAAATAATGTTGANCTCAGTGATCATATGGATGATGCCGTTAACAGTCTTAGGATTGTTCTTGCAGCCGACGAGGCATTCAAGACAGGCAAGACTGTAGAACTCTGATTAACAACTTATTCAAAATCTTTTGGGTCGCGCAAATAAGTTGCTTCAAGTGGATTCATTTCTTTTCTGCCCTCTTTGTAAAACGCTACCCATTCTGCAAGTCTCCGACCCAGCCTTTTGCACAATTCTATTTCTTTATCGCTTCTAGGTTCTCCTGCCAGAACGGCGCCGTAGTGGGGGGTTAATCCTTTGCCAACATAGTCAGTGATACCAAAATAAAGAAAACCAAAGTTGAGAAGNACTGTAGCCATAGCGTTACACGCAGTCTCATTACCACCTCCCCACCCAGCAGAAGAGGAAAAGGTACATGCGAATTTTCCATCGACTTCTAACCATTTTGTTACAGCAACCGTGTCCCACCATTGTTTCATTTTCCATGCCATNGATCCAAGATTTGTGGGTGAACCCATTGCAATGCCGTCACACCAGCTCAAATCATCTGCTGAGGCTTCATCACAATTTAATAACCTGACTTCCATTCCGGAGACACTTAAGGCACCATCACTAACAATTTTTGCCATCTTTTTAGTNTTTCCTGTATTGCTGTGATAAAGAACAAGTATATTACCCATATCGGTTTATTTGACATGCTGATTGGATTCTGGCGAGTCAATAATTCANNAGATCAGNAGAAATTNCTCTCTTTTGTAATTCATCGGTTGATGATTATTCTTTAGCAANGCATGTTTTTGAGTGCNTAAGACATTTGGAGACATTATTTTATTTTTAAAAGGTGCTGCTATTGGCGCTGCNAATGTTGTGCCTGGTGTTTCTGGAGGTACTGTCGCTTTTTTGACTGGTATATATGAGAGGTTGATTGATGCCATTAAGTCATTTGACCTGAAGGCTTCAAAACTTCTTCTAAAATTCCAAATAAAAGAGCTGTTTATAAAAACAGATTTAAAGTTTCTTTTAATAATTGCTTTTGGAGCTCTTATTAGTGTGNTGACTTTNGCTAGGNTGCTTGAGTTTTTATTTAGAGAGTTTCAAACTCCCACTTGGGCCTTCTTTTTTGGTTTGATTTNAGCTTCGATAGCTGGTGTTAGTAAGTTTATTGATAAGTGGAGTGTTACAGTGGTAGTTTCAATTGTTGTCGGGTTGATTGGAGCAATTCTTTTATTGTTTGTGCCACAGAGTGAAGGGAGTGCAAGTTTCTTATACTTGGTTTTATGTGGAGTCGCCGCAATTTCAAGTATGATTATTCCTGGTGTATCGGGTTCATTTGTTCTNNTGGTGATGGGAAATTATCAAATGATTTTAAAAGCTGTAGTTGATATTGATCTAACAGTTCTGTTTCCATTTTCTATTGGGTGTTTAATTGGAATTGTTTCGTTNTCTCATCTTATCTCATGGGTCTTTAAGAATTACAAAAATNTAGCGATTGGAGTAATAACTGGATTTATCATAGGCTCATTGCTTTTAATATGGCCGTGGAAGGAACAAAAATNTGACCTTAATTCTAANGGTGACTTTGCGGTCAAGGTTGATCATGGAGGTGTAGAGTATCGAAGTGGGAATATAGATGAAGTCAGACAAAGTTTAAAATTTGATGAAGAGCTCATAGTTGTTGGCTATAAAGATTGGTCACTACCTAATCTAGGGGAACTCTCATCATGGTATGCAATTGTTTGTGCAATTCTTGGATGTATTATTGTAATCGTAATTGATAGACTGGGGAGGGTGAAATCAAAGGAAAATGAAATTCATTAATACTCTGATTTGTTTGTTCATTATTTTTACTCAGGTGGTTTTATCTGAGGAGAAGCCACTTGTAGTGGGGATGGAGCTTGAGTATCCACCATTTGAATTTGTTAATGAGCAGGGCTTCAACGATGGAGTTAGCGTTCAAATGGCTAAAGCTCTCTCTTCTTATTTAGGTAGACCTTTGGAAATTAAAAATATTAAATTTGATGCCTTAATTACAGCACTTAAAACAGGTAGCATTGATTTAATAATCTCNTCTATGACTGCAACTGATGAGAGAAGAAAATCAATTCTCTTCTCTGACCCATATGTAACTACAGGGCTAGCCATGCTAGTGCCTGTTGACTCCGNTATATCAAATGCTGATGACCTTATGTCAGGTAACAAGAAAATTGTTGTAAAACTTGGAACTACTGGAGAGGCCTATGCTAGAAGTGTACTCAAGAATGCAGAAATTCTGACCATGCAGCATGATCCAGCCTGTGCACTTGAAGTTTCACAGGGCAAAGTTGACGCTTGGATTTACGACCAACTTTCTATTTTTAAACATCATAAAAATCACATTCAAACGACACGAGCACTTTTAACGCCGTTAAGAAAAGAGCAATGGGCTATTGGTCTGAGAAAACCAAAAAGCGGTGANATNAATCNACTTNAAGCANAGGTAAATTCTTTTTTAAAGGAATTTAGGGAAAGCGGAAGTTTTGATGAGTTGGCCGAAATCTATTTAAAGGAAGAAAAGGCTCTTGTAAATAAGATGGGTATTCCCTTTATCTTTGATATGGATGCTACGCCTTCGGACAAAATGAAGGTGGAACAAAGCGAATATAAGTTTCAAAAAGATACACTCTTTTTTATTATTTTAGCTGGGCTTGTATTGTGTTGCTTAATATCTTTTTTCTTTCTAGTTCGTGAGGATCACNCCCTTANTATTAAAGGGCAAGCTAACCTTCACAATATAGGGNGNTTCACAATNTTATGGTTGGTTTTAATNGGGGTAACATATTTTATTTTCTCCTCNCTAAATCAAACTTACACGTGGAACTGGGAAGGAATATGGCAGAGGCGCTGGCAAATATTCGGAGGCTGGTTAAGAACAATTTGGGTTTCTTTCTTGGCATTACTTTTATGTGTATTTATTGCTGTGGGACTCGTAATTGGATTCAAATCTCCATTTAAAGCTGTCAGATTTTTTTGTCGTTCGTACACCGAAATTGTTAGAGGTTCTCCACTATTAGTAATACTGATTGTTGGTTATTACGTAATTGCCGAAGCCTTTAGTGTTGGTGATAGGCTTTTAGTAGGAGTTGTGTTACTTGCGGTTTTCTCAGGTGCGTATTTAGGAGAAATTCTCAGAGGNGGTATTGATAGTGTTGGAAAGACTCAGTTTGAGGCGGCTAGAGCAGTCGGCTTTTCAACATATCAAACATATAGATACGTAATAATACCACAAGCAGTGAGACGAGTTTTGCCCGCAGTGGCTGGGCTGTTTATAATGCTTGTTAAAGATTCATCTCTATTATCGGTGATAGGTGCTGAAGAATTCACAAAGCGTACCGAGATTGCTCGGGCTGCGACTTTTACAGGACTTGAGGCATTCATTCCTTTGGCCATAGGCTATCTTTTAATAACCATTCCTTTAGCCTTATTAGCTAAAGGCTTAGAGAGGAGGCTTGATTATGAAACTTGAGATCAATAATCTAATTAAAGAATATGGAGAAATAAAAGCTCTCTCTAATGTTTCAATTGAGTTGGAGGATGTTTCAGTTTTAACTCTGATAGGACCTTCGGGAGGGGGGAAGTCGACTATGCTTAGGGTAATGGGCGGATTGGAAATCCCTGACGAAGGAAGGGTCCTCATCAATGATGAAATGGTCAATTATAAAATACAAGAAGAGTTAATGAAACATCGTCAATCTAATGGTTTTTTGTTTCAGAGTTTTAATCTCTTTCCGCATAAAACAGCATTAGAAAATATCACGCTGCCTCTAAAGGTTGTGCATGGAATTGATCCATCTGAGGCTATTGAGAAGGCAATAAAATGTTTAAAAAGATTTGGGCTGGAATCTCATGCTCAGAAAATGCCTTACCAGTTGTCAGGGGGGCAGCAACAAAGAGTTGCTATTGCTAGAGCGATTGCCTCAAAACCAAATCTTTTATTTCTGGATGAGCCAACTTCAGCATTAGATCCTGAAATGACTGCAGAAGTATTAGATCTTATCGCAGAATTAAAAAATGGAGGACAGGATATTGTTTTAACAACCCACGAAATGGGGTTTGCCAAGGAAGTTTCTGATGTTATTGCTTTCATTGAGAATGGAAGCGTTGTCGAATTAGATAAACCAGAAATAATTTTTGATACGTCTGAGGTAACAAATCCAAGGTTGGAAAAGTTTCTGGGCCGCGTTACTAAATATTAATCCTCGCTCAGAAGAGTCGCCTTTAGACGCAGCTGTTGACTAATTGATGATCTTATTTTGTGATTCGAAATTAAAGTGATGATTTTGTGATTTTCATCCTCACTTAATGATAATGAATGGATTGAGGTGCCATCAATCCAATTGATTAAGTTACTCGATGTTTCACCTGTGATAATTGCATCAGCTGCGTTGGATGAAGCCTTAAATGTTATACCAAGATAATCGTCCTCATTCATGTTGATCAGAGTGTAATTAATCAATGGCAGGTCTTTATCGTTTGTTGGTGAAGTTCCAAAAGCGTATTCAGCGGCATTTATAAACCCGTCGTTATCTGGGTCAGATTGTGCTGATGAAATATTTTCAAATTCAGGGTTTGTTGGAACAAAATTTATCAATCTCCATTCATTAAAACTTAAGGTGTCTACTTTTGTTCCCGCGGGTGATCCTTTTGGTACTGATGACGAAGTCCAGTTTGAGGCTTTTGAGGAGTCAATGTCAGAATTTATGTTTTTGAGAACATTTGTAAAACCTCCCCCGTCAGTGCCAACTGGCCATGGTAAGTTGTCGGAATAATCAATGCTCTGAATGATCTCATTATCCATTCCTTCTAAGGTAATTGTTTCACCACTGTTACTTAAACTTGTACCGTTTTTAAATTCACCGGCAATGTAATTAATGATTGAATCTCCATATCTTGCGATCATGGCATTAGTGTTTTTAACAATTAAAATTTGCTGAGCTGGCTCTAGAGTTTTTAATTGGCTATGATCATCGAAATTGAACTCTATTCCTTGGCTGAACGTCACTCCTTTTAATGAGATAGAGTAATCTGCAATATTTGTGAGTTCTATAAACTCGAAGTCATTTTTATCATATTGAGTTTCGTTTTCCTCGAGTTCACCCATTTGTTGTGGATGATAGTTGAATTCACTGATGATAAGATTTTCGTATGTAGCTGCCTTGCCAATGATAAATTGTGAAGCAACGAGTGCGGACCACTCATTCTCTTCCTCACTATAGGATCTGGCGTTAAATAAGGTGTCATTATTTAAAGTTATTGCTGAAGTGTATTTAAGCGCATTCGGATTTAATGTTTCCTCAAAAGAATTAAACACAGCTACTAATTCAGGAATGCAAAGAAGATCGCTGCTTTGAGATGTGTCGTTTAGTGCTTGTATTGCAAGGATGTTGTCTCCTCTCAGTAATAGATTTTTATATAATGTTAAGTTAAAATCCTGTGGAATTATCGCGAGATTATCTGGTCTGTTACCGGTTGATGGTGAATTCCAAAAAACCTCATCCGAAGCATTTGAAGAGGCGACCCTCACTCCATTAAGATAAGCGACAAAACCATCGTCATACCGCATTCTTAATTTTAATTCAGATAAGGATTTTAGATCAATTTCATTGTTAATTTTGAAGGGTATCCTTATGAATACACTGGGATTAATGTCGGCCATATCCTCAACATCTAAATTAATTAGAGAACGATAATTCGATCCGCTTCTTTCGTAACCGATTCCTGATGCTCCGTAAACCCATTCAATGAGATTACTTGGGTCTTCAATCCCTTTCCATTCAAGTTCTATATCGGCGCCTCCATTATTAATTGATGGAATGAGGGCGTGTAATTCAGTTGAGGAATCCACCAAAAGCGTGGAGGTGGATTCTTTAACGATATAAGGATCAGAACCATCAGTCGTATAGTAAATATCTGAATCATCTGAATCCATGACTAATGAGAAACCCTTGGTAACGTTGCCTCCATATTGATTTTGAAGGGGGGCATCAATCTTAGGGTATAGGCCCCTATCTCTGAATTGGCTCAGTAGAATTCTATTTCTTTGTTGAATGAATTCGTCGTTGACCCATTTGACCTCAGGTGACCAATGATCATCTTTCGTGAAAGGCTCGGGGGAGAAAGTGCCTTCATCTCCCCAACGGGCCGATTCAGCAACAATGGCATTTTCTAATTTTGCGGCTAGATCATTCCATCTTTGCTTATTGTTATCTGTAGTCATTTTTCCGCCGTTGAAAAGATGTTGATGGATTCTGTCGCCAAAGCGAATTCTGAAGGGTTCATAAGTTTGAAGTTTCGAGTAAAATTCAGCTGGAGAACCAGGATCATTAACACCTGTAAGATCGAAATTGATTATTCCCTGAGCAGGAATACCAAACTGAATAAGATTAATCATCAGATGATTGCCCATCGACATTTCTGCATCCCAGGTAAAGAACTGAAATTTTCCCTGATCACCTCGACTTCTTCTTCCAGAATACCAATTTTTATTATCAAAAACTGAGACGTCGGTTCCATTCCTCTCAATTGGCGATAACCAGTCATAATCTCCTGACCATGTCCTTACGATAAAATGATCAATGAGATTATCTACGTCTATGAGATTGCTGATCGCATTATAATCATCTTCAGAGGTGATTCCTCTGTTAACAAGGTTTCTAGCGGTTTCCCAAGCGATTGGGTCTCCATCTACCATTGTATAAGATTCCCCGAAAAATGTTGGGTGATGAATGACATCATACTCAGCCTCATCACCTCCTAAGTGTGATTCAAAAAAAGCGGCATTAGGTCGTTCATGTAAATCATAAATCCCCCAATATTGACCATTAATGTAAAGGTGAACGTATTTTCCTCTGGGGGACAGCATTCCCATTTCAATTTCAGTTTTCCTCAAAAATTGATCCCTCATAAGGGTTCCATGAGGAGGGATGTCGAGTACTTCGTTTCGTCCAAAACCACTAGCCAGTGACCAAGAATCATGTCCTCCCGAGCGAAGTATTAACTGATCAAATGAATTTACTGGACTGTTTTCAAAGAGTTTGAAACGTAACCTTTTCTTACCATATGACTCCCTAAAGTAAAGGCGAAATGGTTTTTTAGGATGATCTCTGGCATTACCACCGTGAATTCTAATTCCTGCATCAATTTGAAATTCTTCCTCCGAGATTTCTGTAGAAAAATATTCGACAGAAATTGGAACCTCAGCCTCTCTTCCTGAAAGTTCTGGGTTAGAATAAATTCCTCTTGGGC
>NZSO01000064.1 GCA_002696885.1 Verrucomicrobiales bacterium
GTATCTAGAAATGCGCCATTATCTGGATCAATTTTTACAGCTCTATCAGCATGAATTAGAGCCTCATCTAATTTTTTTGCACATCTTGATAGTAGCCAAGCATGGTTGTTATTGTGCTGTCCGTGGTTTGGAAAGCGATCGACGGTTGATTTAGACGTCAAATAGGTTGTCTGAAATAATTTGTCGGCCCCCTCCTTATTATTTGCGTCTACCAATAATTGATAAATGTCCTCTAACATTGAGCTGTCTGAGGGGTTGATTTTTTGTAGGTCTTCTAATCTTTTTTCTGCTTCTTTGATTTTACCATTTTCAATATCAATTTTGGCTTTTGTAATTCCAAGATTGATCAAATAACTCAGTGATCTTCTTGGAGATAAAACACTGTTTGCGTTAACAGGTCTCATTTTTGAAAGCATGTATAATTCCAAGGATTGAGATAACAGTTCGAGGTTGTTGGAATTGATACTTCGATCAATGTATTGGCGGCGAATAGCCTCGGAGTGAACGCTTTCCCGAGGAGAAGCAATTCTTAAAATGATAGCGTCTTGAATTCTAGCTAACTCATCGTCATTGTTTTGCCACATTGAGACTGCCAAATGGTGTCGCTTAGTGAGATCTCCCGTCGACATTAAAGAAGCAGTTTTCTTCAGTTTTTTTCCTTCTTCTACTTTTCCAGATTTATCCATAGCAACTCCCTTTAAATATATTGGCAGAGGATCTGATTTTTTACCTTCGCTGGCTTTATCGTATTGAATATAAGCTTCGTTAGGCATGCCAGCCTTAAGAAGAACATCACCGTATTTCATGTGGTGATATCCCACTGTTTCATTGCCAATGAGTTCTAGCCATAGCTTCGTAGCTTTAACGGCTAGTTCCCACTTTTCGTGTAGACTCGCTAAGTCTCTTGCTCCTCTAACCAGTTCTTTCTTTTTGTTTATGTTTTGTTCATCCTTTGAGAATGAAAAAAATGATTCGATGCATTCGTTAGCGAGATCTACTTGATTTGTTTTTCGGTTTTCGAGATCAAATAAAGATTCCATTCTGGCAAGTTTTTTCTCAAAACTTTCATCTGGATATTCCGTTTCAATAAATTTCCAGCAGGTTCTACCTAGCCATGAATATTCAGCCCTCAGCTGAAAGTATCCTTCGATAACTTCTTCAGGAGATTCTTTTTTTATTGCTTCTAAGGCATGTTTTTTGGCCTGTTGGTTTAAGCCAATTATCCTTTCCCACTGTATAAGCTGAATGATACTAACATTCTGTTTGTCGAGTAACTCTTTTACTTTTTGCATTATTCTCTCCGCTTCACCAATTTGCCCGGTAAGAAAACAGGCGCTTGCTAATTGGCCTGCCGGAAACAAAGAGTCTTGTACTTCTCCTTCGTTTCCGAATTTAAATGTTTTCTCATATTCCTGAAGCCACATTGAATACGGGCCTCTTTCCTTTTGAATTCCAATAGAACTAAACGCAGCGTCAAAATTATATCTCCAAAGTTCCATATCAAAAAGTTCTTTACCTTTGGCCTTTCGAGTTAAATCAAAAGCGCTGTTTGCCTCTCCGTTCATAATTAGGGCGTTTATACACCTTCCGAGTTCGTCCTTCATGGCCAAACCGTATTCTTCGATCTGCACTTTAATTTCATCGAATCTCTGATTGTTGCCGGAAAGTCTGGCTGCTGCGGCTGCAAATCCTAGGGAATCAATTGTTTTTCTAGTTGGGTCTACAAACGAATTTGCATAAGAGACTAAATCGCCGCCTGCAGCTAGAGTGTTGCGAGCTCTAGTTTTATCTCCTAAACGGTCAAAAATTTTTGATGACTCTTCATATTCTCCCTTTGCTCTGAGCATCCAAGCGAGTATTTCAGCGTCAAGCTCCGAGTTCTCTGCGTCTTTCCTTTTTTTATTTATGGCAGAATCAACTTGATTCGTTTCGACCAGAAAACTTGCATATTTTCTCATGCCGTTTTTCTCAAGAGCGCCAACCTCTAAAAGTTGCCCCGCTTTATCTATTTTGTTTTCTANTATCAAAATAGGCACTTGCTCGGATATGTTNCGGCTGACTATCTGTGCGACCATTTTCCTTATACTGGGATCCTTTTCTCTTCTAACCAANTTTGTCAGCAGTTCTGTCTTACCAAGCTCAGCCATCTTGATGATTGCCAACTCTTTCTTCCTNCCTCCTGAGCGATAATCATTGATTAGTTCTGCAATATCTTTTGGAGTATCAGGGTACAAACCTAATTCAAATTCCTCCAAAATTTTACTGCCTCTAAAACGTAACTCAGGTCCGCCATCTTTGATTGCATCTCTAAGGAAGGGTTCTGCTTTTCTTCCTAAGTTCCATAATTTTTTTGTGGCTGATTCTCTAACTTTGAAATCGTTGGAATCGATTAATTTGATTGTCTCTAAAATCTCCTCAGTTGTTGGATTCGGCGTGTTGTCACTTTTTTCAACTGAGAGTACTCTGATTAGTGTTATCAATACAAAGAGTGTAGTTGTGACGAATAGAGATGTTCCGGGCTTAAATAATGCCATACGTTTCAAATTATAACGGTTTATTGGATTCAAGGGAAACTTCAAAATTATTGGATAAATGTCTGTGAATTCTCCCAATCATTAGTATTTTCGGTTTTGACTACCTCAGTGACCAAGCTATTCTAAAATAAGAATATAAAAATATGACTAAGTTTTCCATTTTTCTTTCAACATTTATCTGTCTCAACGTAACTGCAATTTCAGATGAATTGAAAGTAGGCATTGTAGATATGACTAGGGTATTCGGAGAATACTACAAGACTAAAGATGTGGAAAAAGAAATTGAGAAAAAACGAGAGATTGCGAGGAGCGAGGTTAATGAAAGAGATGGTGAGTTGAAGGAAAAAATGAATGAGTTGAAGGCTTTGCAAAAAGAAATCACAGATCCTGTGAGTAGTAGGGAAGTTAGAGCTGCAGCTCAGAAAAAAGCTCAGATAGTGACTGAGGAAGCAAAAGCAATGCGCGATGAAGTTTTGGGCTTTGCCAGGAAAAGAGAAATGCAATTGATGGAGATGTCCAAGAGAAAGAGAGAGGCTATATTGAAAGAAATTCAGAGTGTCGTAAAATCACACTCAACTGAAGTAGGCTATGATCTTGTTTTCGATAAGTCATCTAAAAGTACGAGAGGGATTAGCTTTCTTCTTTACTCCAAAGATGCCAGTGATTTTAGTGCAAAAATGATTACTCGTCTAAATACAAAAGGCTCTGAGTAGTTCATTGATATTCTCATTAATAAACTTGAAAGTTTTTTACTAATTTTGGGTCCAATTATAAATGAAGCTTAGCCAGATTGTTGAGGCGTTATTGTTTGCCTCTAAAGAGCCAGTCGATTCTAAAAAGATCGCAAAAATTATCCGAAAGGTTTTCAAGAGGGAAGATGAGGAGAATGAACTCTGTTCTGTAAAACAACCTGAAATTGATGAGACCATCGAGAAATTAAACAAGGGATATGAAAGAAAAAAATCTCCATATCTCATACAGGAAAGATCAACAGGCTGGAGGATATACACAAGAATTGAATATGCCTCATTCATCCGTGAATTATTTCCAGACCAAAAGCCAACTAGGTTGAGTGCTCCAGCTCTTGAGACCTTGGCAATTGTTGCATACAGGCAACCAATTACTAAAGCAGCTATTGAAGCCGTTCGCGGTGTTAATGTTGATGGGGTTTTGCAATCTTTGATCGAGAGGGGATTGGTTAGTATTTCGGGAAGATCTGATCTACCGGGAAAACCTTTCCTCTATGAGACATCTAGTAATTTCTTGGAGCATTTCGGAATTAAAAATGTAGAGGATTTACCTAATTCTGCGGAACTTCGTAGTGTTGAATTGCCTCAACCTGAATCTGAAAAAGAGAGTGCCGAGCAGCTTGCACTTGCTGAAGTGACCAAAAATACCCCGGAAGAAACAGTTCAGGACGAGAGTGAAAATGATAATAAAAACCCTGAATCAGCGGAATGATTCAACCAAAAGATAAATAATTCTAGATAAAAGGGATTACTGCCCGATTGTTTGTTGATTGGGAATTACATAAAGGATGATCAATGCCTCTTGACGATATTAGAAAAAAAATCGACGACCTTGATTCGAAGTTGTTGGAGCTATTGAATCAACGTGCAGATTTGGTTCATGAAGTCGGAGAAATAAAAAAGAAGGACGGAATTGAGATCTATGCTCCTGAGAGAGAAGAAAGTCTTTTGAAGAGTTTGGTTCAGAAAAGTCAGGGTCGGCTGAGCGAAACCTCGATCAGGTCAATATATCGAGAAATTATGTCTGCTGCTCTTTCGCTTGAGCAAGACTTGAAGATTGCATACCTCGGACCTCAAGGCACTTGGACTCATCAAGCGGCCATCAGTAAATTTGGTCATAGTGTTGAATACACTCCACAGGAAAGCTTGGCGGGTGTTTTTGATTGTGTGGCTCGAAAGAAAGCAGACTATGGAGTTGTTCCAATTGAAAATTCAACTGAAGGAGCTGTCAATCATACTCTTGATATGTTTGCAGACTCACCTCTCAGAATTTGCGCTCAAATACTTTTGCCAATTGAGAATGCGTTGATCTCAAAAATACCACGCGAAAAGATTACAAAATTATATTCTCATCCTCAGGTTTTTGGGCAATGTAGGAGTTGGATACAAAAGAATTTTCCATCGGCCGAACTCGTTGAGGTGTCAAGTACCACTAGGGCTGCAGAATTGATTAGCGACGAAAGTAGTGCTGCAGCTCTTGGAGGTCGATTAGCCGCTGAGTTGAACAATTTAGAAGTCTTAGAGGAAAAAATTCAAGATAAGGCTACGAATACCACCAGGTTTCTAGTTTTGAGTCACAAGATGTGTCCACCAACTGGTAACGATAGAACTTCAGTGATGTTTTCAGTAAGACACAAAGCTGGATCACTTGTTAAGGCACTAGAACCTTTCAACGAATTCCACATCAATATGTCTAAAATAGAGAGTCGCCCCTCAAAACAGAAGGAATGGGAGTATTTTTTCTTCGTCGACATTGCCGGACATTGTGAAGATCCCAAACTATCTGAGGCTCTTCAAAACCTCGAGGAGTACTGTAACTTCATAAAAGTCCTAGGAAGTTATCCTGATTCTGAAGTAAAATAGGCATTAAATCTGCTTATTTTGATGATTATTTGCGGGAAAATATGCCTAAAACTGCTGCCTTTACGCTGGCGTTAAAGAATTTATCAAATCTTACGCTTTCTTACTTGGTTTTTATCAGTTGCTTGGTAGATTATGCGCCCTTTTTTCAGCTTTTCTGAGGAGGGCAAATTCCGCTATCTTGACAGGCCATTGTTTGATCAAGAGAAGTCAAAAATCACCTCAATATAACAATTTTAATAGTAAATATGTCATTTAAGACATTCCCAACAAAACGCGGTCTTTATGACCCCTCGAACGAAAAGGATAGTTGTGGTGTTGGTTTTGTAGCCAACATGAAGGGAAATCCTGACCATCAAATTGTGCTTGATGCACTCGAGATGCTTGAAAGGATGGAGCACAGAGGGGGCTGTGGTTGCGAACCCAACACGGGCGATGGAGCAGGTATTCTTGTTGGATTACCAGAGGGCTTTCTGAGAAAGGTGGCAAAGCAGGATCTTGGTTTGGATTTGCCGTCAAAAGGACAATTTGGAGCAGGTCTTGTTTTTTTACCACAAGATGTAGATCAAAGAAATAAATGTGTAGCGGCAGTAGAAAAAATTATAGAGGACCATGGGCAAGTATGTCTGGGTTGGAGAGATGTACCTGTCTGTACTGAAGAAGCCAATGTTGGACCTGCAGCGAGAGCTGCGGAGCCTTTCATTAAACAATTATTTATTGGTGCGGCTAATGGTATCGAAGGTGATGATTTCGAGAGACAACTATACATCATAAGAAAAAGAGCGAGTCATCAACTAAGGTTTGATATGGATCTTAGCGAGAGGCTACTTTTTTATATTTGCAGCCTTTCAACCAAGGTAATGATTTATAAGGGCATGCTCAACACCGCTCAGGTATTAAAATATTTTAGTGATCTTGCCAACCCAGATTTTGAGACTCACCTGGCAATGGTCCACTCAAGGTTTTCCACAAACACATTCCCAAGCTGGGATCGTGCTCAACCATTTAGGTTCATGAGTCATAATGGTGAGATCAACACTCTTCGAGGAAATATCAATGCGATGAGATCCAGAGAAGGAACTCTGAAAACTGAACTTTTTGGGGAACATCTTTCTAAGTTATATCCAATTATGGAGGAGGAATGTTCCGACTCTGGTAATTTTGATAATGCCCTTGAGTTCTTGTTGATGTCGGGTCGTACACTTCAGGAGGCTGTTCTTTTGATGGTTCCTGAGGCATGGCAAAAGCACAAACAAATGGACCAGAGTAAGAGGGATTTTTATGAATTTAACTCGTGCATAATGGAGCCATGGGATGGTCCAGCTTCAATTGTATTTACAGATGGGAAGTACATTGGAGCTGTTCTTGATAGAAATGGTCTCAGACCAAGCCGTTATTACATAACCAAGGACGATCGTGTAATTATGGGTAGTGAGGTAGGGGTTGTGGATGTTGATCCAGCTGATGTAGTCGCTAAAGGAAGGCTACAACCTGGTAAATTATTTTTAGTGGATTTTGAAAAAGGGAAGATGATTCCTGATGAGGAAATTAAATCAGATTTTTCAGCACAGAGGCCCTACGGTGAGTGGCTGAAAAATCAGAGGATTTGTTTGGAAGATCTTGAGACTTTTTCTGGGGCGCCGAGTTTAGACGAAGATTCGTTGTTGCAGCGCATGCAGGCGTTTGGATTCACTGCGGAAACTATGCAGTTTATGCTGCTTCCTATCGTTAATGAAAAGAGAGACCCTCTTGGTTCCATGGGTAATGATGCCGCATTGGCGTGTTTGAGTGACAAACCTAGAATGCCTTATGATTATTTTAGGCAACTGTTTGCTCAGGTTACAAATCCGGCTATCGACTCAATACGTGAAGAAGTCATCATGTCATTGGAATGTTATGTTGGACCAGAAAAGAATCTTCTGGAAACGACGGAAGCACACGCTCAAAGGTTGCGGCTTCCTCATCCAATTCTTACTAACGAGCAACTGCATTCGTTGAAAAAAATGGATCACAATGGATGGAGATCTAAGGTGATCGATATTACTTTTTCTCGTTCTGAGGGCATTGAGGGGGTAAAGAAAACTATTGATAGAATATGCGCAGAGGCTGAAGCCGCTATCAGAGAAGGTTACAGTTTAGCAATTCTGAGTGATAGAAATATTTCTGATGATCGTGTTCCCTTGAGTACGTTGTTGGCTAGTGGTGCTGTTCATCAGTATCTAGTCAAAAATGCTTTAAGAACCCAAATAGGTATTGTACTGGAGACTGGTGAAGCAAGAGAAGTTCACCATCATTGTCTCCTTGTGGGTTATGGTGCAGACGCAATTAATCCTTATCTTGCTTTCGAAGCTCTATGGAAATCAAGACGTGACGGGGTAATGGACCCAGAGGAATTCGATAACGATGATTCTTTGGTAGCAGCTTACTTGAAGGGTGTTGCTAAGGGTATGTTAAAAGTGATGGCAAAAATGGGAATTTCCACTTTGCATTCTTACAAAGGGGCTCAAATTTTCGAAGCTGTTGGCTTGAAAGATGATGTTATAGAACTTTGTTTTAGAGGTACTGCCAGCCGAGTCCAAGGTCTTGACCTCGACGAGTTGGCAGAGGAAATGCTCAGACGCCATGCGTTAGGTTACCCTCCACGTGACGGTGTTAAATTACCAACTCTCCCCAACCCTGGAGAATTTCATTGGAGAGCCGACGGGGAGAAGCATATGTGGAATCCTGAGTCGATATCTGCTCTACAAGTGGCCGCAAGAACTAATAACTTTGATTCATACAAACAGTTTTCTGATCACATAAATAATAGTAACAAAGCACTCTGTGCACTCAGAGGATTAATGGATTTTAAGTCCGGAGCCAATGGAGGGTCGATTCCAATCGAAGAGGTTGAGCCTGCCTCGGAAATTGTTAAGCGCTTTTGTACAGGTGCGATGAGTTTCGGTTCAATTTCTGCCGAAGCTCACGAGGGTCTCGCTGTTGCTATGAATCGACTTGGAGGGAAAAGTAATACTGGAGAGGGAGGGGAGGACCCTGCACGTTTTGAACCTTTACCCAATGGAGACTCAAAGCGATCAGCAATCAAACAAGTTGCCTCTGGAAGATTTGGTGTCACGATTTGGTACCTTAGTAACGCCGATGAATTACAAATTAAGGTTTCACAAGGCGCAAAGCCTGGTGAGGGAGGTGAACTTCCAGGAAAAAAAGTGGATGAAAACATTGCTCGAATTAGACACAGTACCCCTGGCGTAGGACTCATTAGTCCGCCTCCACACCACGATATTTACTCGATAGAGGATCTTGCTCAGCTTATTCATGATCTTAAGAACGCAAATCGCGAAGCCCGAGTGAGTGTTAAACTTGTTTCTGAGGTTGGTGTTGGTACCGTTGCCTCAGGTGTGACAAAAGCAAAAGCTGATCATATTGTTATTGCAGGAGAAACAGGCGGAACTGGAGCCTCACCTCTCACTAGCATCAAGCATGCTGGATTACCTTGGGAATTAGGTGTTGCTGAAACTCACCAGACTCTTGTATTGAACGATCTTAGAAGTCGAGTTGTTATCCAAACCGATGGTGGATTAAAGACCGGGCGAGATGTTGTTATAGCAGCTCTTCTCGGGGCTGAAGAAATGGGTTTCGCGACGGCTCCTCTTATCACAATGGGTTGCATCATGATGAGAAAGTGTCATCTTAACACCTGTCCTGTGGGTATTGCGACTCAAAATAAGGAATTGAGGAAAAAGTTTAACGGTTCTCCTGACTATGTAGTTAATTACCTTTTCATGGTTGCCGAAGAGGCCCGTGAAATTATGGCGGATCTTGGCTTTCGCAGTATCAACGAAATGGTTGGTCGTGTTGATGCTTTGGAGATGCAGAAAGCTATAGATCATTGGAAAGCAGATGGAATTGATCTTACATCTATATTAACACCCGCTGATAAGCCTCACCCTGATGTTGGAACTTATTGCACTGAATCTCAAGATCATGGTTTGGAAGATGTTCTAGATATGAAGCTTTTGAATTTAGCCAATCCGACGCTCCAGAATGGTGAATCTGTAAATATCGATCTACCAATAATAAACACTGACAGAACCGTTGGAACTATCCTTAGTAACGAGGTGGCTAAGTCGCAGGGTGGGAATTTACTTCCCGAAGATACTATTAAAATTAAATTTACTGGTTCTGCTGGTCAAAGCCTTGGAGCTTTCTTAGCGAAAGGGATTAGTATCGAATTAGAAGGAGATGCCAACGATTATGTTGGTAAAGGATTATCTGGAGGAAAATTGGCAATCTACCCACCTGACGCATCGACATTTCTTGCTGAAGAAAACATCATTGCTGGTAATGTTTGTCTTTACGGAGCGACTGAAGGAAAGGCTTTTTTCAGAGGTCATGCAGCCGAGAGGTTCTGCGTTCGCAACAGCGGAGCTCATGCAGTTATTGAGGGTGTTGGTGATCATGGTTGTGAATATATGACAGGTGGTCGTGCGGTAATTCTTGGCCCTACGGGAAGAAATTTTGCCGCAGGGATGTCTGGTGGAGTTGCTTATATTTGGGACCCTGAAAATAAGTTTCCCGCCAACTGTAATATGGAAATGGTTGAACTAGAGGATGTGACACATGAAGAAGACATCGATGAACTTAAATCATTGATTGAAGAGCATGGTGAAATCACAGGTTCAACCGTTGCAGAGAGTATCCTTAATAATTGGGATGAATCATTGAAGGAATTTGTTAAAGTAATGCCAACTGATTATAAAAGAGTTCTAGAGGAACGTAAACAGGCGGCTAGTAAAGAACTCGTAGCATAAGAATTATACAAAATGGGTAAACCAACTGGATTTTTAGAATTTGAACGTGAGGCGGTTCCTTATCGCGATCCGATCGAACGTTTAACAGACTATGACGAAATCAACACTCGACCATCTGAGGAGCATCTTCAAAAGCAAGGTTCAAGGTGTATGGATTGCGGAGTGCCATTTTGTCAATCTGGTAGTGGCTGTCCTATTGATAATTTAATACCAGAATGGAATCACTTAGTTTATCAAAAGAGGTGGAAGGAAGCGATCGATCGTCTTCACAAGACAAACAATTTTCCAGAATTTACTGGTCGAGTATGCCCTGCACCATGCGAAGGCTCCTGTGTTTTGGGTATCACAAATCCCCCTGTAACTATAAAAAATATCGAAAATACAATTATCAATAAAGCCTTTGAAGAGGGTTGGGTTTCATCAAATCCTCCAAAAGAGCGAACCGGTAAGAAAGTAGCCATAATAGGATCTGGTCCTGCTGGTCTTGCTGCAGCGGATCAACTGAATAAGGTTGGTCATGAGGTAACAGTCTATGAAAGAGCCGACAGAATAGGTGGATTATTGATGTACGGTATTCCAAATATGAAGTTGGATAAGGGAGTTGTTGATCGTCGTATTTCTTTGATGCGTGAATCAGGTGTAAAATTTGTCACCTGTGCACATGTTGGGAAAAAAGAAGGCTTTGAAAGTGGTCACATGACCCAGATCATGGAAGAAAATGGTTCCAAGATTGAGTACATCGATCCTAATGATTTATTCAAGGAAAATGATGCTTTGTTGATTGCTACGGGAGCGACTAAGCCATTCGATCCGACCGGTCGAAATCCTGGTCGGGAGCTCAAAGGAATTCAATTTGCTATGGATTTCTTGACTCGAAACACAAAGAGTCTTTTGGACTCGAATCTTGAAAATGAAGCTTACACCTCTGCAAAAGACAAACATGTTATCGTTATAGGTGGGGGTGATACTGGGGCAGATTGTATAGGGACTTCACTGAGACATGGTTGCAAAGACGTTGTCAATTTTGAGTTGCTAGACAGACCTCCCAACGAAAGGGCGGCAAATAACCCATGGCCGCAATGGCCACGAATCTATCGACTAGATTATTCTCATGCCGAAAATAAGGCAAAAAACGGTAACGACCCTAGAGCATACCATGTCTTAGCAAAAGAATTTATTGGAGACGATGATGGTAATGTTAGAGCCGTCAAAACGGTCGAAGTTGATTGGAATAGTCCTGTTGAAAATGGTCCTCCATTTAGCGAGGTAGAAGGTTCTGAGAAAGAGTGGCCTGCTGATTTGGTTCTGCTTGCAACAGGGTTTGTTGGGCCTGAACTTGAAATAGGCAATATGCTTGGAGTTGAAAAACAAAATCCTCGTGGTAACTGGGAGACTTTCACTGGTGAGCATGGTAAATTTACCTCTAATATTGAGGGGGTATTCACAGCAGGTGATTGCCGTCGTGGTCAATCATTAGTTGTTTGGGCTATCAATGAGGGTAGAGGAGCTGCGAGGGCTATTGATATCCATTTGATGGGAAGTAGTCTGCTGCCCGCTCCAGGAGTGACACAGGGTGGCGTAGTTGCCAACGCGTAGTTTGGTTGTTCACTGATAAATGTTGATACAATTTGTTGTTTAATGCAGTTGGATCCAAATGAACCTTGTCCTTTTCTTCCAAAAATTGATAAAAAAATAAAGGCATCTGACTCGAGAGCTTTAAGCAATCAAAAGGGGTTGTCTTTTTACCGCCTTTGCCTTGAGTATTCGCAAACGAAATGGATGCAAGGGCTGCCAGCTCAGTCTCTCCTCCAATTGAATAGGGCTATGAGTGCGGACCTTAGAGGGAACGAGGAATATTTAAAAGATTACCCAATTCCCTACTCTTCCATTAAATGGATATTGTGTCAGAGAACTGATAAAGATGGACAGTTTCTTGGAAATCCAAGGCGTCATTGGCAACACTATGCAACAAGGATGTCTGGACCTCGGTCTGAAATCAGAATTTGGCGCTCTTGGGCCTGTTTTGCAATCGCCTCTAAAGTCCTTCCATCATCCGAATTTCCAGAGGATAAGGAACAACTCTTGAATGAAGGATTACATCTTCCCAGTCTAAGTACAATTGAATCAAATCTAAAAAAATTAGGTTTTGTTGGGGAGGTGGAAAATTGGATGCAGTTGCTGTAAATATTTATTAAAACTAAATATTTATTGAAAATTTAATATCTTTTGTACTTCATTCTTGACGATTAATGCCTGACAGGGAATGATCACGGTCCAATGTCATCAGAAGCTTTCCCAGAAATAAAAAAGATAACATACGAAGGACCAGATTCAAAAAATCCATTGGCCTTCAAACATTATAACGCAGATGAATTAGTCGACGGTAAAGCGATGAAAGATCATTTCCGATTTTCAGTCGCTTATTGGCATGCGATGCGCAATCCATTAGCAGATCCTTTTGGAGGAGGTACAGCTCAAAGACCATGGGATGATGGAACTGATTCAGTGGAAAATGCCCAAAATCGGGCAAGAGTTGCCTTCGAATTCATGGAGAAACTCGGAGTCGAGTACTATTGTTTTCATGATCGTGATGTTGCGCCAGAGCTGGGTTCACTGAAAGAATCTAATGATGCTCTTGATGCTGTAGCCGATGTTTTAGCCGAGGAGCAAGAGAGAACCGGCATTAAGCTATTGTGGGGAACTGCATGCTTGTTCGCACATTTTCGATACAATCAAGGTGCAGCGACTAGTCCTAATGCTGATGTTTTTGCCTACGCTGCGGCTCAAATAAAAAAAGCAATGGAGGTCACTCATAGGTTGGGCGGTACAGGTTATACTTTTTGGGGAGGAAGAGAGGGCTACTCGACTTTGTGGAATACAGATATGAAGCGGGAGCTAGATCATCTTGCAAGGATGTTACATATGGCTGTTGATCATAAAAAGAAAATTGGCTTTGAAGGACAATTTTACATTGAACCAAAGCCTAGAGAGCCCTCAACACATCAATATGACTCTGATTCTGCAGCATGCTTAAATTTTTTAAGAGAACATGATTTAATTGACCACTTAAAATTAAATTTAGAAACCAACCATGCCACTCTTGCAGGTCACACAATGATGCATGAAATGAGAGTTGCTGCAGCTGCTGGAGCACTGGGTTCCGTTGATGCAAATACCGGTGATGAATTGATTGGTTGGGATACGGATCAATTTCCAACTGATATTTATCTTACTACTCAAATCATGCTGGAGATATTAAATATGGGCGGGTTCACCACTGGAGGACTCAATTTTGATGCTAAGTGCAGGCGTGAAAGTTTTGAACCTGTTGATCTTTTCCACGCTCATATTGGAGGTATGGATGCTTTTGCTAGGGGGCTTAAAATTGCTCAGGCCATTCGTGAGGATGGAAGGCTTGATGAATTTGTCTCCAACAGATACTCTAGTTTCGATTCAGGCGTAGGTGCTAAAATTGAATCTGGAGAAATTGGATTTGAAGAACTTGATCAATACATCCAGGAGAAAGGAGAGCCTGAACTAGCTAGTGGAAGACAAGAAATGCTAGAAAACTTGATCAACGAATTTATCTAGGAATTAACAAACTTTTTGTCACCTGATATTATTATTATCGTATTAATGATATCGGGATAATATGTTTTATAGTGCAGATTCGAATCAGTCAGGAACTTTTAGTTTCAGGCTTTTTGGTTTTCCTATATCAATTCACTGGTCATTTTTGATACTTCCCATAGTATTTGGTGCAGGAGCGGTTTCAGATCCAATCCAGCAGACCCGGTTTATTCTAATAACGGTAATTGTTTTTTTTATATCAATTTTAGGTCATGAATTAGGTCATGCATTTGCCTATCGCTCATTTGGTGGGCATGCTCGAATAATGATTCAAGCGATGGGTGGAATGGCGATTTCACATGGATCTTTTAATAGGAAACAAAAGATTATCATCACCGCAGCTGGTCCCGCGTTTGGTTTTATGATGGGTCTTGTATGCCTTGTTATCCTTTTATTTATTCCTAAAGAATTGAGATACGTTGTTCATTTTCTTAGTCTAATGGTTTGGATTAACTTTTTTTGGTCAATTTTTAATCTCTTACCAATAGTACCTTTAGATGGCGGGCAACTGCTTGGGCACATCATGCACGAAAAAAAACCTGTTCTAAGAGGTAAGATTGGAGCGGTTACGGGTTTGGTTGCTGCACTTGTTTTGTTTTTAAAGTACAATTCCATAATAGGTGCTGCAATTTTTGGGTTCCTATCATATCAAAATTTTAAAGCTGCAGAAAGAGCAAGAAAAGGATACTGGTAAAAAATAATATTATGAACAAAGAACATCTAGATGACCTTATTTCTTATTTAAAATTTCCAAGTGTATCAACAGACAGTCAATATAAGGAAAATGTCAGAGAGTGTGCTGAATGGTTGAGTGATAAAATTAATCTAGTTGGTCTTGAGTCATCAATTTATCAGACAGCTGGACACCCAATTGTTGTTGGTAGAAATAAACACTCAAGTGATAAGCCCACTGTAATGATTTATGGGCATTATGACGTCCAACCAGCTGATCCAATTGATTTATGGGAGTCGCCACCATTTGAACCACTTATTAAAGAAGGCAAAATCTATGCCCGTGGCTCAACAGATAACAAAGGACAGAATCTTGCACATCTCTTAGGTCTTGGAGAAACAATTAGTGAAAGCGGAGAACTCCCAGTTAACATCATTTATTTGGTTGAGGGAGAAGAGGAAATTGGAAGCCCAAACCTTGAACCTTTTCTTCTTGAGCATAAGGATGAGTTGAAATGTGATGTTGTGGCGGTTTCAGATACTGGCATGATTGGTCCAGGTATCGGAACTTTTACCTATGGCCTTAGGGGAGTTGCATGTATGGAGGTTAAAGTAATTGGACCCTCTAAGGATCTCCATTCTGGGGTTTTTGGAGGAGCGGTAGCTAATCCATGTGCAGCAATGTCAAAAATGATTGCTAGTCTTCATGACTTAGAAGGAAGAGTTAGGGTAGAGGGGTTTTATGATAAAGTTAAGGAAATTGAAGATTGGGAAAAAGCTGAATGGTCAAAAATTCAAGTTGATGAAAATGAAACACTTAATCTAACGGGTTCGCCTGATCTTTTCGGTGAAGTTGGCTATAGTGATAATGAAAGAAGGTGGTCAAGACCTACCGCGGAAATCAATGGTATCGGGGGAGGTTATCAGGGAGAAGGATCAAAAACGGTGATTGCTTCAGAAAGTTTTGTTAAACTTTCATTTCGATTAGTACCTGATCAAGATCCTGAAGAAATTTTAAATTTAGTTAAGAGCCACTTGGATGATCATAAACCTCCAGGCGTAAGAGTTGAATATGAAATGGGGCATAGTGGTAAGGCCTATTTGATGGACCCTCAATCAGGTTATGGGTTAGCTGCTCAGAAAGCATTGAAAACGACATTCGATTCTGATCCAGCGCTAATCCGAGAGGGCGGTAGTATACCAATCGTTCAAAGTTTTAAGGATATTCTTGGTGTTGACACATTATTGCTTGGATTAGCTTTACCTGATTGCCAAATACATTCTCCAAATGAAAATTTTTCCATAGAGAATTTCTACGATGGGATTCGACTTAATAGAAATTTAATTAATGAAATTGGATCGGCTTTTTGATTATTCCCACAGTAATAATTGAACAAAACGTTGGCCGCTCGAAGTTAATTTAGCATTGTCCTTGGTTCCCGTTAGACGAGATCTGGTATTCCATGAATGGGGAGTAGCTGAATACTTTACCCAGCTTACGATAGGTGAAGTTACTTTCTTTTCATTCGGCTCAATCTTAAGAGGTATGCCCGAAGGGCTCATACTTATTTCCCATGATGGACTATTTTTAGCTTCTGATAAATTTGATGCTAGCCAAGGGTAAGATTTCATTATTAAAGGAATACCTTTGTTCGGTGCCAATATTTTCCAGTATGTTTCAGTTTTAGAAATAAATTCTGGAAGATTGATGACGGGGTTTTTTCTGTATTCCTTATAAAGGTTAGCAATGTCAATTCCTGCTAAATTAATTCCATTGTAAAGGCCATGTTTATTTGGTGAAACATAGTGTCTTCGATACCACTTTTCGAAACTTTTGCTCAGCATTAGATTAAGTTCTAAATGTAAGTGAGCCCGAGTTTTGTTAATCCCATCACCAGTATAACCAAGAGTTCCTATTGAGGTGCCGGGTCGCACGATTTGGCCGTTATTACATGAAATATCCGCAAGATGGGCATACAAACTGTAAAATTTTCCATATCCCCAGTCGTGTTGGATAACAACGTATTTCCCATAGTTACTGGCGCCAGCAGATTTGCTGGTATGGACAACTTTTCCGTGTGAAATCGATCGAACTTTATCAAGGGGGACACCGTTTGAATTTCTCGCTATAGGTTTGATATCGATACCCTCATGGAATTTACTATATAAAATACCAGAGCTTGTTCTTTTTGGATTCCTAACATATCCATACTTTCCGCCTTCCCATGGTTTGCTCGGTTTGCCCTCGAATGTACGATCAGTGTACATATAAAACTTAGAGCCATCTGCTCCAAATATTTCCCTGTTAGGTGTTGCTAATACAAGGTCCAGCCTTTTGTACTGAGCATGACTTTGAATTAATGGAAATAGCCAATTACAAACAATTAGAACTATAGTAAGATTTCTAGTGTAAGAAAAAAGCATTATTGAATAAATTAATTATTCTTGAGGGTCGATTAACTCAGGTAATGGTTCTGGTGGACTTATAATTGAATCGGATGATTGGGGTTCTATTAATTTAATCTTTAAGCTTTTGAATTTCTCAATACTTTTTTCAGTAAAACCTTTCCAGCACGTAATGTATCCATGTTGGATTGGGCCATCAATGACAACGTAATCAACTGGCTGCATGCCTAACACAGTGACCAACCTCCTACCTCTTGCTACCGTGGAAAGAGTACTGAGTTCTTTGATTTTCTTTTTCTTAAGCTTGAAGGATATTCCATAGCTCTCTCCGTCTTCTGACAGAAAGGGATAAAAGCTATCGATATCTCTTTGATTGAATGCGGGCTTCTTAAAAATATTGAAGATTTTTTGTGATACTCTAATTTGAACTGACTCTTCTTTTTGATTTTCTTGTCCAGATTCAAGATGGAAGCTAATTAAACCAGAGTCTTTTCTCTTAGCTCCCAGTAGAAGAGGAAGTATAAGAATTAGCGCTAAAGATCTCATTTTATTCGTCATTTTTACAGTGAACCATACTCGTTAGCTAGCGCAACTAGCTTTATTAAGTTAGTCACTTTTTACCCTCATTAGTGTTCTACAGGTCTATTTGGTACCAAAATCCTCATTTTGGGCAAAAAAAATAGATTTAGAACTAAAAAATTATACTAGAAGCCTTGCATGATGAGGCACTAAGAGGCTAGATTCACCATCCAAGATTTAATCAAATTTCTAGGTTTATCCTAAAACACAACCCCTAAATTAAATATGGACTCACCTAAGGAGCTAATCACAGAAGAACAACTAGACCCCAAACTTGTAACTTTATTTTTAAAGGCACAGAGCGCTATAGAGCTATCAAATTACGACTATGCTCTGCAAATTCTTCACAATATTCTTAAGGAGGAGCCAACTTTTCTCAAAGGACGTCAAATTTTGCGTGCTGCACAAGGTGCGAGATGGCGTGCAGGTGGCAAAAAGGCNAAGGGACTACTTTCAGGTGCNGGNGGCATGATGAAAGTAAAAAATAAAATGAAGAAAGATCCTTTGGAGGCTCTTGATGACATTGAAAAGAAATTAGATACAGACCCTTATCACGTTGAGGCCAATACATTATTTTATGAAGTTTTCATGGCGCTTGGTATTCCAGAGATTGCGACTTTCGGCCTTGAGACAATTAGAGAAGGGCATCCCTCGGATACAAAGAACCTCCATAAATTAGGAGACCATTTTCTAGCTCAGGGTGATGGTGCAGAGGCAGCGAAAGTATTTGATTCAATTGTTGAAAAGGATCCATCTGATGGTGATGCGCGGAAGAAGGCCAAAGATGCTTCTGCTCAAGCCACTATGGCTAAAGGGGGATGGGGAGCCAAAGATCGTTCATTTAAAGATCTCCTCAAGGATCAGGATGAAGCAAAGAGTCTTGAAAGTGCATCTAGGAAGGGTGCCACAAAAGAACAAATGCAGGCTCAGCTTGCTGATTTAGGTGCACAATATGCTGAAAATCCACAGAACTTAGATGTTGTTAAAAAGATTGCTGATCTATATGAAAGGTTAGAGGACTGGGAAAACTGTGCATCATATTATGATTACGCTTTCACCTTGAGTGCAGCAGATGAAACGCTTCAAAGGAAAGCAGAAGACGCTCGGGACAATTTGCGTGTTCAACAGATTAAGAATCTTGAGTCAGAGATTGAATCTGGAGGAGACGGAGTTGAAGAGAAAAAAGCTCAGTTAGATGAGCTTAAAAGTGCATCCATTGATCAACAAATAAAAGAAGCCGAAATCAGGGTTGAGCGTAATCCAACTGATCCGCAGCTCAGATTTGATCTTGGTAATCATTTATTCACAGCGTCACGTTACAGAGACGCAATTCCTCATTTACAGAAAGCAAAAAATAATCCCCACATTCGAATTCGTTCAATGTTGATGCTGGGACGCTGCTATGATGAAATGAAAATGTATGATTTGGCGATTGGTTCTTTAAAAGATGCCAATGGTGAAGTGTTTGCTATGGACAACACCAAAAAAGAAATACTTTATAATCTTGGTCTTGTTTATGAGAAACTAGAAGACAAAGAAAATTCTCTTGAGAGCTTTAAAGAAATCTATAACGCAGATTATGATTACAGAGACGTCGCGAAGCGGGTTGAGGAGTCCTATTCTTCATAGGTCTCTGTTGTTAAATTTTTTTATATTCTAATTAAGGGCTACAGATACTCCTCTGTAGCCCTTTGCTTTTTGTAGCGTTCGGTATTAGTTTTAATAATTAGAACACTAAAACTTTTGTAAAGTTGCCTCAACAAACCGACATACCAAGAAAGTCAATTTACAGGCTTTCTATTTATCAACGCTGTCTTGAAAGACTCAAAGAGAATGGGGTAGAGACTGTTTCATCAAATTCTTTGGCAAAAGCAGCAGGGGTTAAATCGGCGCAACTACGAAAAGATCTGGCGCATTTTGGTCAGTTTGGCACAAGAGGTCTCGGATATAATGTTGATGCTTTGATCGAAGTGATTACTGGGGTGTTGGGCACTAGTAGCCTTTTGCCGGTTATACTAGTGGGAGTTGGTAATTTAGGTTCTGCGTTATTAAAATATAGTGGATTCAATAGAGAAGGTTTTGAAATATCAGCTGCATTTGAGTCTGATCCCAACAGGTTGAAAACTATAGATGCAGACATTCCTATCAAGGACGTTTCGCAAATGACTCAATACGTTGAGGATAATGGTGTGAAGATTGCAATTATTGCGGTTCCCGCAGCAACCGCTCAGGAAGTCGTTAACGTTCTTGTAGGTGCTGGAGTTCAAGCTTTTCTTAATTTTTCATCCACGGTACTAAAGACGCCTGACAACGTAATAGTTAATGCGGTTGATCTTGCACTTGAGTTAGAGCATTTGAGTTACTTCGTTAAGTGATTTTCTTATAATTACTCAAGATAATTGAAATTATTCTCCTAAGTGCGATTATCTGATAAGAGATAGTTACTTAAATATTAGGGTTATTAATGATAACAAAACGGCAGATCAAAATGGCAGTATTTATTTCTATTGCTTTGCATATTCTGTTCGCTGTTGGAATGACCTCAATTCTTGCTTATAAGAGAGCAATGCCGCCCTTGAATGATGATTTTGGGCGAGCGATAAACATAGAATCAAAAAAATATTATTCATCATTAATCAGTACAAAATATTTTTCTAGAGAAGAAAATGAACCTGTTCATTCAGGGCGTGGTGAGGGTGGTTCAGTATGGTGGAAGTGGACCGCCCCTAATGATTGTGAAGTTTTATTAGATGTCGTTAGTTCTGGTTTTGAGCATGTATGTGATGTTTATACTGGAGCATTACTTGAAACTCTGACAAAAGTTCCTGCCTTAAATGATAATCATGAGTCTAAATTGCAATTTCAAGCTAGTGAAAATACCACCTATCACTTTGTAATTGCTTCGACCTTGCCATCTGCAAGTGGGTCAACAGAGATCAAAATGAGTGTCATGGAAAATAATGAAGACTATACGATTATTTTGCCGGAGATGCTTGAAGTCGAGGAAGTAGAGGAGACTAAAGTGGAAAAAGAATTTGCAAGAACAGACTCCAATGAACCATCACCAATAAAACCTTTGAGTGCAAATTTAGAGTCGGACAAAAATACATTAGCGGCCAGTGATTTGATGCCATCAAAAGAAGGGGACGAGGGTGTTCCTAATATTTCCGGTGAGGATCTTTCATTTGGTGAACTTTCAACCAAAGATTATTCTGATGGTGAAGATGAAGGTGCCCCTTCACTGCCAATTCTTCCGCAATGGTTGCCGGATCAAGGGGAAATAAGTGAAGTTAACAAATCAAAGGAAGTGACCGAAGAAGCTGCAGAAAATTTTGAAAAAAACAATGAAATATCAGGAGTTGAGGAAACTGAAAGTTCTAATTTTCCAGTTGAAGATGAATCACTCGCTGACATTAAGATCAAGGATACGGAATTGAATCAAAAAGAAATAGATTTAATCAAATCCCTTGAGGAAGTTGGTCTCAATTCTTCTGTATCTGACACGGTTAAAAAAACAGCTGACCCAAATCAGGCGGAGAAAATAAAGAGAGAACCTTTTCCACCAGATTCATCGTTCCAGGCGGAAACAGTCAAAAAAAGGACAGAAGGAAAACTGAGTAATTTGGGCAAGGCTGCATTAAATGTTGAGGAAACAGATTTGGGTCATTTTAAGAAAAAAGTGGATTTAGCAATTCAGAAAAGTTGGCATCGTGCAAGATCAGCTCATGCCGATCTCGTTAAATATGGTTCTTTAAAAGTTAGATTTTGGATAAATGAAGAAGGTCAAATTGTTGACATTCGTCTCTTACGAAATGATGCTGATCCAGTCGTTGTTGATTTTTCAATTAGTGGAATTCTTCGTGCAGATATTCCTCCGGTTCCAAAAGAACTCATTGAAAAAACTCAAGATGGAAAAATGGAATTTGAGTATGAAATTATTATTTACTAACCGTTAAAATGATCTTCTCAGATATAACTTCTGAAATTCCGTATTCTATGAGTTCAGTTTATAATTTTGTCATAGATGGCGGAATTTTTATGTTCTGCTTGATTCTGTTATCGATCATCTCAGTTACTGTGATCATTCTTAAAGGTTTGACTTTGAGAGTTAGTAAAATAATTCCTCAACCTGTACAGCGAGCTATGAAAACGTCGGGATCATTTATTGATGAAGATAATATTTCTAGCTTAACTGATTGTTTGCGTTCTCATAATTCACCGCTCTCGCGTATAGGGCTCGGAGTTATTGTGGGTGCACCTTCGAATCGAGTCGAAGCCTCTTCGACTGCAGAGGCGAAGGCAAGAGAGGAAATAGTCATAATGGAAAGAGGCATTGCCTTACTTGAGGTGGTTATCACAATAGCTCCTCTCCTCGGTCTGCTGGGTACGGTTTCAGGGCTTGTCGGAGTATTTAGTAACGTAGATTTAACCGAAGCAGGGAGTTCTCGAGTTGCTGTTTCTAGAGGAATTGCGGAGGCCTTGAATACAACGATCGCAGGATTGGCTGTTGCCGTTCCTACTGTGATCGCACATAGCTATTTCACGAAAAAGATTGAAAGGTTTGGAGTCAGAATGGAGGTTCTTACAGATACTTTGATCACAGCGTTTTATAAAAATCCATCTGAGGTCCTTTACTCTAAAATAAAAGGGCTTGTTTCTGATAAGACTGAATAGTAGTGAGATTTATCAATAAAAAAAATAGCAGGCCTATCGTTCCAATAATTTCTTTGATCGATATTTTGGCAATTTTATTAATTTATTTTATTTTAACTTCTTCCCCTAAAGAGGATAAGTCTTTTGCAAGTATTACCCTTCCGAAGGCAAGTTCTTTAGAAAAAAACATGTTGCCCAAGGCAAGGCTAGAACTTGCTCTCACATCTGATGCTAAAATTTTACTTGGATCAGAGGAGATTCCAGAGAATCAACTGACAGCAAGGTTAAAACAACTAAAAGCTGATAAGCCTGATATGGGTCTAGAATTGAAAGCTGATGAGAAGGCTCCTCTAAAAAATTTAGTTGATGTATGGGACGCTTTAACTCAGGCAGGTTATCCAGTGAAGGAAGTTCCTGCTCGCATTCTCGTAAAAAAATTAAAAGATTAGTAAAAATGGTCCGTGAAATTGTAATATATGGAGATCCTGTACTTAGAGAAAAGTGCTCAAGAGTTGAGTCCTTTTCTGATGACATTAAGGATTTAGTTAATGATATGCTTGAGACAATGGTTTCAGCTGAAGGTATTGGCTTGGCGGCTCCTCAGATTGGAGTGCCCATTCAGCTAGCCGTCATTGACGTTTCACATGATCCCGAATGTATAAGTTATTTAAGAATTGATGGCGAAGATGTTCATCTAAAGGATATTATGCCTCTAGTTTTCGTTAATCCTGAAATTGAATATGGAGAGAAGAAGGATGTAATGAGTGAAGGTTGTCTGAGTTTTCCCGAGATAAGGGGCGATGTTATTAGGCCTTACGATTTGAAAGTAACTTTAGACATTATGGACTCGAAAAGAGTCACTCTTGAGACTGATGGACTATTGGCTAGGGCAATACAACATGAAACTGACCATTTGAATGGAATTTTATTTACCGATCGGATGCAAGCGACTGCAAAATTAGCTCTAAGGGGAAAAATTAAAAGGATGCAGAAAGAGTACGGTTCAAGTTAGTCTTTAGGATAAATATAATGCCAATATTATATTAATTATATCTGGAATTTCTTTGTTTTTTCTGAATTATTATTGTGATGTCACTCATGAATCATAGACCAATATGTGTATGGTTTTTTTTTATTAAGATTACCGCTTTCGCTTTAGTTCTTACTTTTAGTCAGGAAACTCAGGCCAAGGGTATTTTCTCTAAACTTAAGGAATTAAAATCCCGGATCATTAAGGGAAAAAAACTAATAAGGAGCCCACTAGTGTGTTATTTCTTGGTGATTCCATGAGCATGGGCGCTTTCGGTTCTACTCTTGATTCTAGGCTCCGTGATGCTGGGTTTGAAGTGCATACTTATGTAGCTGGTGGAGCAACTCCGTACTATTGGTTAAGCCAATACCAAGTCATATCTTCAGATATTGGATTTTGGGAGAAGACACCAAAGTTAGAGAGGCGCCTTAAAAAAATTAGTGAAATTCCAAAAGTGGAAGAATTATTAGATGTTTGTGACCCTGATATTGTTGTTGTGCAAACGGGTACAAATCTCTACTCGAGTTTAAGATCTAAACGAAGAGAACAGTCCGAAAATATTCAGTTAGTGAGTGGGTTGTGTAGAGACATGGCAGAAGCGGTAACCAAAGGAGGAAGAAGATGTTATTGGATTGCTCCTCCTGAGTCGCATCCCGAAAGGTTTTCATTCGAGTTACAGGAACAGATGAGTAAAATCATGGAATCAAGTACAAAGCCCTTTGCTCGGTTTTTTGATAGTCGAAAAGTAACAGAATTTATTGATCCATATCCTGAAACCGATGGGATTCACTATGGGGCGACGGAAGCCAAGGCCTGGGCTGAAAATGTCGCTAAGGATTTCCTTGATTATGCTGGTGTTGAAGCTGTTGGGAGAAGAGCGTTAGATCCGAATGAGCCATTTAATAATATATCTTATAAAATTAAAAAAGCTGAACCTGTCGATCCATCTGCCATAGTATGGAACGAAATAGATGTTCAGGTTAAGTTAAAAACAAAGACGGTGATGCCGAATGTGAAGTCTGTAACCTACAGGAGTTGTCTCGTACTCTATGAGTATGAAGTTACAAAAGTTAAATCAGGTTATTATCCTTACGATACTCTCAGAATTGCGCATTTTGGAGTTTATAACAGAAAATACACCTCTAAGTCACGGTATCGGGTAGGTTATGAAAAAGCTTGGAAGTTGATGCCATTAAGTGCTTACCCTTCAATTAGTAGGATTCAGATGTTTGATGACCTTGAGGCTGACTTTGACAAGCCAATTTATTTTATCAAACAGAGTTAATGACGTATTAAAAAACACGTTATAAGCTCTTTTGTTAACTTTCTACTTAGTGTAATCAATCCTAGTTGTCTTTATTTTCGCCCACCTTACTTTATAAAGAATTTAACCAGATTTTTTGATTCTATAATATTGTTTTTTGAATATTGCTTTACGAGTATCCGTGAAAGTGGTTGTATCTTTTCTAGATGTCGCGATAAGTTCATACCTCCATAAGGCATCACTGCTATTCTGACCTGCGTTTAGTC
>NZSO01000065.1 GCA_002696885.1 Verrucomicrobiales bacterium
TGACCTAAAAATTGTGACAAGCAAGGGATTGAAATTAAATCAAAATCAAAAAGATTTAATTCGGCTTACCCCTGACGATGATCATTTTCTTAAGCTTTCATATATAGCCAAAAGCCCCGGTAAAATTATTGAGACAGTTGGTTTCAATTGGCCTAACGGTAACAAAACAATTCAAGTTATTTATGATATAGAAAGCGTGAATGTTTCGGAGGCAGTCAAAAAAAATAACACTGCTAAAGTTGTGAAGCAAAATGTAATAATTGACCCCAATACTATTATTCCTGTAGTTGAAGAAGAACGTGATGTGAACAAAGATTTGCCTGCAATTAAAACTATTGCGCTTATCAAAAGAGGGAAGAGAAGTCTAAAGATATCGTGGGATAATACTTATGAAAAAGATCTAAATTATGTTGTCGAAACTAGAGTCCACCGACTAGATAAAAGTGACCAAGTATTAAAGTTTCACTGGATTGAGTTGAACGAAGAGTATTCTGAGGTTAAAAAAAATGAATCAGGAGGAGAGGCTATCATAAGCGGCTTAGCTCCAGGTGGTCGATACACTTTTAGAGTATTGTCAAAAGACAATGATGGGAAGTTTTCTGTTCCATCAAAACTTGTACAATTTACAACTAAAAATCAGTTTGTTTTTACAAATCGTCTTCTGATTAATGGAAGTGGGATATTGGGAGGACTATTTCTAGTTTTTTATTTTTTTATAAGAATTTTTAGGGAGCGTTTTGGTTAGGATAATTATCTTGAGCGTCTAGACTCACGCTCCCTGAAAATAAATCGTATGGGAATTCCAGTGTATGGGGATTGTTCGCGAATTTTATTTTCGAGGTAACGTTCATAATTATTTGGAAGAAGACTTTTCTTATTGCAGAATAATATGAAATTAGCCTCTGGTATTGCTTTTTGAGGTGCACTCTCTTTAGACATTGTGGCATACAATAATTTAAACCTTTTTCCGCCTTTACCTGCAGGTGGAGGATGAGCAATTAGGCAATTTTGGAGTAATCTATTGAGGGATCCAGTGTTTAACATCTGCGATGATGATTTACGTATTTGTTCGATACCGAAAAACAACCTTCTGATGGATTCACCTGTTTTTGCTGATGTAGCAACAATTGGTGCATATGGAAGAAAAAATAATTGTTCATCAATATCCTCATTTATAGCCTCAAGGCGTTCGGTTTTCGGTGCTGTTGGGTGATAAAGGTCAAACTTATTGGCAACTATTAAACACGGTGTGTTAGATTTATTTATCAGATTCGCAATTTTTCTATCTTGAGATGTGGGGCCTTGTGCAGCATCAACAACTAGAACACATATATCAGCTCGCTTAATACTGGTTTTAGTTCTCATTCCGCTGAAAACTTCAACTGATGTATTTTGTTTGTTGCGTGATCTTAGGCCTGCAGTGTCTATCAAGGTATAGTCAATTCCACCATGTGAAAAAGGTACATCAATCGCATCTCTTGTTGTACCCGCAATGTCGCTAACAATGGTTCGTGTGTCTTGTAATAATGCGTTAATTATTGATGATTTGCCTACATTAGGCCTGCCAACAAGGGCTATGTTTAATTTTAGGTTGTTTTTATCCTCAAATTCAACCTGTTCAGGCAAACTGGAGCTAACTTTATGAGCTAATTCTTTAATGCCAATGTTGTGAGCTGCACTAGTTGAATAAATGTCTTTAAAACCCATTGATGAAAAATCATCAATTAGGCCGATTTTTTTTTCTTCATCTATTTTGTTTACTACTAAGAAAATATTTTTTTCAGATTTCCTTAAATGAGAGACTATTTCTTGATCAACGGGTGTTTGCCCCTCGTTACCATCAACAACGAATAGAATTAGATCAGCTGCTTCTAGGGCAATATCAACTTCTTGTTTTATAATTGAACTAAATGAATCGTCTGGATTTGAACCGATTCCACCTGTGTCAATTAGTGTAAAAGGGGGTGAAGTAATATTACAGGTTGCAGTGATGCGATCTCTAGTCACTCCTGGCTCATCATGAACAATCGAAATTCTCTTTTCTGCAAGTCTGTTGAATAATGCAGATTTTCCTACATTTGGTCTTCCAACAATGGCTACTGTTCTATTTGATGTTGGATCTGACATTGGGATTTTAAAGGTAATTGTATTAGACCGTTGTGGATATACATTATCGAGGAGAGAATAGCAAAAAAACTTGTTACTAATGATAAGTAAAAACAAAATTGTGAGGATTTACTAATTAAACTACAGTAAATGATTAATACTTGAAGGAAAGTAGCTATTTTACCACTCCAATGATGTTTGATTGATATGTCACCAGCAATAATACCTATAGATAATGCTCCAGAAATTTGAATAGTTTCACGTGCGACAATTAAAGTTGTAAAATATACAGGCAGTGGATTTCCGCAATCTACATAGGTTAGAATCAAAGTTACTGAAATAATCAGAACTTTGTCAGCTATGGGATCTAAGAATGAGCCAAATCGAGTCACTAATCCAAGTTTTCTCGACAGGTAACCGTCAACCACATCTGATATAACTGCCAATGAAAAGAGTATTAATACCCAATGAGTGAATTGAGATTCAAGACCAAGAGTTCGGATGCTCTCTTGATTTATAAAAATGAGAAATAGTATTATAGGGGTAATAAAAATCCTAAATAAGGTAATCTTTGTTGGTAGGTTTATCATTACATAGTTCCACGATTTATTTATTAATTGTGGTAGAATGAATTAATAAGAATAACAGCATTTTTAAATTTACTATGGATTCAACTAATTTCAAAGGTGCTGGTTTAAGTGCTCTACAAAAAATTAATTCTAATGATAATCCAGCTACAATATTAAAAGGTTTAGATATTAAACCTAATAAATCGCTGGGCCAAAACTTTCTAAGAGATAATATTATATCAAAGGCGATAGTTGAAAGTTTAGACTGTAATGAGAATGATGTTGTAATAGAAATTGGTCCCGGACTAGGAGCATTAACTCAATATCTAATTGGACGAGTCAGGAAACTAATATTAATCGAATTCGATAAGAAAATATTTAATCTACTGAATCTTATTTTTGAAGGTCATGATGATGTTAAAATAATAAATCAAGATGCTGTTAAATTTTGCCATTACGACTTTTTCTCACATGGAGGAGTCAAAGTTATAGGTAATCTTCCATATTCATCTGGTGGTGAAATAATACGAAACTTTCTATCAACCCCTACACCTGTAAAATTGGCAGTTTTCATGCTGCAAAAGGAGGTCGCTGACAGATATTGCTCTGCGCCTAGAACGAAATCGTACTGTTCCAACACTGTTCTTATGGGAGCTAAATGGGAAATTAAGAAATTACATGAAATGTCCTCTGAACCTTTCTACCCATCTCCTAAAATTAATTCATCGGTTATTAGTTTCAAGCCTTTGGTCAATGGTTCTTTTAAGCCTTACAATGAAAGAGTTTTAAAAAGGGTTTTGAAATGTGGCTTCAATGAAAGAAGAAAACAAATGAAGAAAAGGATGCCCATAGGTAATTACTCNTGGGATCACTTATGCGCTTTAGTTGGNATAAATNTTCAATGTAGAGCTGAAGAATTAGATGTTAANCAATGGATNGAATTAGCAAGATTACTNGATGATAACCCTTTTAAAGATATACCCCAGAAAGATAGTGAAATCTTTGATGTTGTTGATTCAAATGATCAGGTGATTAAGCAAATGGACAGATTGACGATTCACAGAGAAGGTTTATTGCATAGGGCAGTTCATGTATTCGTATTCAATCGTTTTGGAGAACTTTTTTTGCAGAAAAGATCAATTTTTAAAGATAGTTCTCCAGGATTATGGGATTCTAGTTGTTCAGGTCATTTGGATACAGGTGAAAATTATGATTCAGCTGCTGTTCGGGAATTAAGTGAAGAGCTCGGTGTTAACTCTGAGATGGAATTGATAACCATGCTAAAACCAACCAAAAAAACAGGCTGGGAGNTTATTGGCCTATATGAGGGATCTCATAACGGTCCTTTTGATTGGCCTTATAGTGAAATTGAAACTGGTGCTTTTTTTAGAAAAGAAACTATATCAAANTGGATTAATGAGAGGCCTCAGGATTTTGCCTCCGGATTTATTGAATGCTTCAATAACTACAAACTTATTGAGGACCAATAATGTTATTCAATGTTTTCTATCCAATCAGCCTCTATTAAAGAGTCTCTGTAAACTTGATTGACCTCAGGCTTGTAGATTTTGTTCGCTGCAATTAGCCANGAATTAGCTTCGTTTTTATTGTTTTTGTGGAATTCGATTGCCGCATTGCCATAGTAAAATACTGGTACGTCATCAAGGAAATCGTATTTGTTAAGAATTAATTCAGCTTCTTGGAGATTNNCTTGTTTGAGNTGACATATCAGGATTTTGTATTTAACTAGAGATGAAGTTGTTGTGGGTAAATCCTTATGGTTGGTAATAAATCCTTTAAAACCATTTTCAGCCAACTCGTATTGTTTTTTGACAAAAAGCATTTCATTCAAATTAAATTTTGTCATTACACCCTTTGGGTCTAATTCGAGTGCTTTTTTAAATGAAGATTCGGCTTGATCAAAGTCTCTTATTTTAGTGTAAGCGGCACCTTTTAAATTATAAAGTGGGGCGTAATCATTAACTATAGCCTCTGCAGATATAATCTTCTCAAGCGCCTCTTGGACACGAATTCCCGTAACNAGGTTTGCGGCATCTCTTAGTAAAGTTATTAATTCNTCTTTTTCTTTTTGTTCTAATGTTTTGAAGCTTTTTGCCTCATTAATGGTTTTCTTTTCATCCTGTCCATTTGCAAAAGAATACAAAAAAAGGAGTATGAACAAATTACATTGAACTAACGCTCTGCGATAATTTTTTATGAGAACCATGTCAATAATCTCTGTTGGTGGAACAGATAAGTCAATATNNGTGTTGTTATTCTTTNAAAGAATGAGTTTTTGAACNCGATTTATCAATCAACCACTGATTCTGCTGTCGAATTCAAGCTNNGGTTNGATCTCTCAAAATTTAGGACTTTACCNTGATCGAGACTNTCAGATAGCCATTTAAACATCTTCTCAATTTCTGTATTTGAATTTCTGAGTTTGCTAACCTGTTCCCAAGCAAGTTCGTTTCTTGGTCTAGATTCGGAAATTTTTTGATAATTTATTAATCTAAATAGACCTTCAATCTCACGTTCAGTGAAATATTGTATCGCTCCAGGTTCTGGTAAATCATCGAGTGTGTCATTATCTAAACCATAACTAGTTATACCAATTCCAAATTCTTGACCTAAATTTCTTAGATCATTAGCAATCTCAATGTTTGTAATTGGTGAGGCTACAACGAGTTCACCNAAATGTGCCCACCTCGAATTGCTGAGGCACTGAAAAAAGTCTTCTCTGTAAGAATCGTCAAGAATTTCGAGTTTCATTTTCATGCTCCTTAATGTAAAGGGCTGAGANCCAAAGCTCTTCTGTAATTGCAGCATGTCCTCATCAAGTTCTGAACGAGAGGCGTTAAAACCAGTTTTCCAAGATACAGAAATCAAATCAGGGTATTTCCATAAATCTTCGTAATCAGCCTCTTCACCAAAGGTGTTTTCTAAATTAAATGGAAATTTGCCTTCAACTTTTAAACATTGTGCAACTATAGCTCTAAACTTATTCGCTCTTAGTAGAGCTTCGTTAGAAGTAGTGTAACCAAAAACGTCACCAAAAGTTGCCTGGCTTGGCGATATCATATGTCTGGCACTCTTCATTGTGTTGAGAGTATTAGTTCTTAGGTAATAACCCTGTCCATGTTCAACTTTCGCAATAGGTGAACTCGGGTCGCATGACATGATAGAGAAATGGTATCTCAAAGTTGCGTCACTGTATTTTTGATCAAGTTTAAGTTTAACGAGTTCAATTAATTCAGTGCCTTTTATGGCATTCTTTGGGGCTGATGGTAGTATCTCAGGAAGGACTTTACGAAGATGCTCACGCAGACTCATTGGTTGTTTAAATAGTTAGTTATTTTAGTACTTAAATTGTTTATTTTTTATAATTTTTACACTGCTCTAAATATAACGTCCATATCCAAACGCATTTAAATTTCATTTATCTCCATGTTAAGTTGTTGACTTAATAATTAAATTTTCCTAGGTGGCACATTAAATGTATTATTTATTGAATAATTTCTTAAAAGTGTTCGTCTCAATGAATAGGTTTGTTTCTTTTTTATACGCTCCATGAAAATTTTTAATTTCATCATTTTTTATCTCTGCCTGACAACATTGTATGGGCAAAACAATGTTCTTACCTCGAATAATTCGGAACAAGCTAGTGCTATTTTATCTCAGGTTCGATATGCCTATCCTAAAAAGACCCTAAATTTTAAAGGTGAAATTAGGCCGAGAAGAATTGGGTTTAAAATGATACCAGTCAATATTTCATTCAATGATCAAATGATTAGATTTGAATTCTATAAAGAAAACAAATCTAGCAATGAAAAAGATGAAATAATTAATCTTCAATTTGGTGATGATAGAATCAAGGTGTTCAGAGAGTTTGAAAACGAAATTACTCAGTTAAATGATAATCAATTAGGTGAAAGAATCAGAGGTACTGACATTGCATATGATGATATAGCAATGAGATTTCTTAAATGGCCGAAACCTGTTATTTTGAAGATAGAAAAGGCTAAAGGAGGAATGGCATGGAAAATTAGATGCACAAACCCTAATAAGAATCAGCTATATTCAATTGTTGATGTCTGGGTTTCACAGAAAAGCGGTGCCATCGTAAGAATGAATGCATATAATAATAAACGTAGGATAATAAAAAGTTTTGAAGTTGATGCAGTTCAGCAAATTAAGGGAGATTGGTTTCTTGAAACGATGATTGTTAGATCATATCCAATAGATGCTGGTTCAAAGCCAACAAGCAGTTTTCTTAAGTTGGAGCCTATAAAGTGAATTGAATTTTTTTAATTCTTTTCATTTTTACTCTTGCCGCATCTTCTATGTTTGTTAAGGATAAATGTTAATAACATATATCAATTATTATGAGTAAAATTATCCCTTTAATTAGTTCAGGAATAGCAGGTCCAATTGGAGTGCTTCATTTGCCTAGATTATGGCAAAAAGTTTCTTTAGATAAAGCTGGCAAATTGCATGATGACTACCCAGCAATTGGCGCAGGCTATGATCAAATGGTTCTCGATGGCATCGGAATAGACAAAGAGGCTTTTTCAAGTTTTATGGAGAGCAAGCCAACTTACCCGCAATTGGAAAAATGGGTATTAGATCAAAAGGGTGGTTCTCTTGATGGAGAGGCTGTTAAATCACTTAATGACAGTATCGTTGGTTATAATCACGATGATGATACTCGTAAAAATATTTTAGGAGCCAGTGGTATCGAAGATGATGGTTCTATACTTGATGCGATTAACCTAAATAATTTGGAAGATTGGGCTGATTTTCATGCTCAAGAAATTGCTTAAATTATTACGTACATTTAAAACCTCAAAAACCTGACATGATTACATGTCAGGTTTTTTTTGTTTAAATGAAACAGTCCAACAGATAGAGTGTTTTATATGAATTATATGAGTTCATTTTTACTGATCTATTTATTTCTACTGACATTTTCGTTTGGCCAAAAAATCAACCTTGATTTGAGAGAACGTTATAAAGAAGGTGATGATTTTCATGTTCGTGTGAGGGATGAGGTTTGGGATACAAATAAAACAGCAGTAATCATCTGTGATGTCTGGGACTCACATCATTGTTTCAGAGCTGTAAAAAGAGTTGAAGAGTTAGCTCCTAAAATTAATAAATTTGTAAAGGTCATGCGAGATCAAGGTTCGACCATTATACATGCACCATCCTCGTGTATGGATTTTTATAAAAATGATCCTGCCAGGAAACGTGTTTTTAATATTCCCCAATCTAATTCACTACCTAAAGGTATAGATGAATGGCTGCATTGGATTGATGACGAAGAAAAAAATGCAGGATACCCTATTGATCATTCTGATGGTGGTGAAGATGATGATCCTGATGAACATGCAAAATGGGAAAAAGAGCTCATTAAAATGGGAAGGAATCACAGAGCTCCATGGCGACGTCAGATTGAATCCATACAAATTGACCAGAAAGTTGATTACATTACTGATAGTGGAATAGAAAATTGGAATATTTTAGAAAACCACAGAATAGAAAATGTCATACTTGTGGGAGTTCACACGAATATGTGTGTTCTTGGTCGTCCTTTTGGATTAAGGCAACTTGCGAAAAATGGTAAAAATGTTGTCTTAGCAAGAGACTTAACAGATACAATGTACAACCCAAAAATGCCTCCGAATGTAAGTCATTTTACAGGTACTGATTTGATTGTTAATCACATTGAAAAGTATGTATGTCCAACAATAACAAGTTCACAGGTTCTTGATGAAGTATCTTTTAAATTTAAAAAAGATGCTAGGCCAAAGATTGTTTTTATGATTGGTGAAAGAGAATATCTCACTGCTAAAACATTGCCTGCATACGCAGATTTAAATTTATTAAAAAAGTACAGGTTAGAATACCTTTTTGCTGAAGATGGTAAGAGTGATTTTGGAGACGTTAAAAATGCACTATCAGATGCAGATTTGCTATTTCTGAGTGTTAGAAGGAGGGCTCTTAATAATGGAGATATGTCTGTTGTTAAAAAATTTATTAATGCTGGAAAACCTGTTATAGGAATAAGAACGTCAAGCCATGCCTTTTCATTAAGAGGAAAGGCGCCCCCTAAAGGATACAAATTATGGGAGGAGTTTGATCAACAAGTTTTTGGGGGGAATTACACGAATCATTATGGGAATGAGTATTTGGCTATAGCTAACGTTTGTGAAATTGATCATCCCATATTAGAGGGGGTGACAGCTAAGAGCTTTGATACTGGGGGATCTTTATATAAAGTTATGCCACTGAAGGATACCACTACAGTCTTACTTAATGGTATTGCACCAAAAGCTAATGCGAGCCAACCGTTAGCATGGATAAATAAAAATAAATTCGGGGGGTATAGTTTTTATACCTCATTGGGTCATTCAAAAGACTTCAAAAATCCACAGTTTCAACGGATCTTAAACAATGCTGTTCATTGGTTATTAAACGGGTTAATAAAAAAAAATGATATCCAACGAAACAAAACATTAAAAAAAAAGAGCATTCATGAAAGTGTTGATGGGGCTTTAAGCCCTGAAAAATCACATTCATTAATAAAGACAACAGATGGAATTGAAGTAGATCTGGTTTTAAGTGAACCTTATATTACTCAGCCTTTACATTTAAGTTTTGATTATAAAGGGCGACTGTGGGTTGTTCAATATTCTCAATATCCTGATCCTGCTGGATTAAAGAGATTAAGTAGGGATAAAGTATGGAGAGTATCATATGACAAGGTTCCACCACCACCACCACATAAAAAAAATTCAACGTTCTGGGGTAATGACAAAATTTCTATTCATGAAGATACCAATGGGGATGGGCGCTATGATACTCATAAAGTCTTTGTGGATGGATTAAATATGGCAACCAGTGTCGCTCATGACGGGAAGGGTGTATGGGTTACAAATCCACCATACTTGCTGTATTATGAAGATCAAAATCAAGACGATGTTCCTGATGGAGATCCAATAGTTCATTTAGAAGGATTTGGACTAGAAGATTCACATTCAATTGCAAATAGTTTAGTGCTAGGAGTGGATGGGTGGATTTACGGTGCCCAGGGAAGTACTGTTAGCGCTTCAGTAAAGACAGTGATGTCAAAAAATAAAATTGATCCTGTTAATTCAATGGGTCAAAATATTTGGAGGTATAATCCTCAGAATCATAAATATCAAATATTTGCAGAAGGTGGAGGTAATGCGTTTGGGGTAGAGATAGATTCAAGGGGTCGGATTTTTTCTGGACATAATGGTGGAGACACAAGGGGATTTCATTACGTTAAAGGGGGCTATTATAGGAAAAGTTGGGGGAAGCATGGAGCTCTAACAAACCCATTTGCCTATGGGTATTTTCCTGCAATGGAAAATGCACAAGTGGAACGATTTACCCATCAATTTATTATTTATGAGGGCAATGGTATGCCTGATCGGTTTAATGGAAGGCTATTGGGTGTGGATGTTCTTCATAACAATTTAGTAATGAGTGAAATTACTCCAAATGGAGCAACTTTTAAAACTAAAGACGAAGAAAGGTTTATTACATCAGATGATCCTTGGTTTAGGCCAGTAATGATCACTGATGCTCCTGATGGGTCTCTTTACATTGCTGATTGGTATGATAAACAAGTCAATCACTANAGAAATCATGAAGGACAAATTGATAAAAANTTAGGAAGNATTTATCGAATAANAAATGAAAATTNTGAACCTAANAAAAAAATCAATTATCGTCAGTTGAATGAAGCAGACTTAATAAANCTNCTGGATTCAANTTCNANGTGGGAAAGAAGAACNGCATTNCAACAAATTAAATTGCGTTACGGTTTTAATGGNGTTGAGAAAACTTGGTCTGATAATCCAAAAAATAANTCTCANTTTGAATACATTATTGGATCTAATANAAATATCATNNTAGANAAAATNTCTGATCCTGGAATTAAAGGNTATGCATTGAGGAGATTNTCTGAAGAAAATANATATACAAAATATACAGAACAAATTATTTCAATTTCAATTAATGAAAAGAATGCTGAAGTTGTATCACAATTAATTTCCTCACTAAGTGGTGTTGAGTTATCCTTAAGAAACAAGCTGATAAAAAATATCTTATTAAGAGATGAATTTTCTTCAGACCCTTTTATTCCATTGCAATTGTGGTGGTCATTAGAATCTGCAATAACAGAGGATGATTCTATTATAAAAAGCCTTTTTTCAAGCGATAAAATTTGGACATCACGAATAGTAAATGAATGTATTTTGGGAAGAATTACTCGGCGCTTAAGCGCAGAACAAACTATTAGAGCATATGAACTTTGTGGATATTTGCTTAACAGAGCTCCAAATAATACCTCTAAGAAAGAACTTATTGAAGGCTTTATAAATACCAACCAATTATCTGATTATAGATCATTGCCTAAGGTTTTGTTGGATGCATTTGATGATAATAATAAATTACTCCCTATCGATCTTAGGCTTAGAATTGGAGGTCATTTAGTACTTGATGAAGCTATCAAATATCTAAATAAGAACAAAACTAATGTAAAAGAAAAGGCAAGACTGATATCCATACTGCCGACTATAAAAAATGATAAAGTTTATCGATTTCTTTTGAACTATTTGGATATTAACAAGGACCCAATTATTGAAGTGGCGATGTTGTCATCACTGAGCTCGTACATTGAAAACATAAGATTTCAAAATGCAGTCTTTAAAAAATTGTCTGATAAAGAACAATTGGTTAGAGAAGCTGCTTTGGAGTTACTTATAAGCAACGCTAATTCAGCAAGTTTTTTAATCGATAAAATATATTCTGGAGAGTTCAAATTCCCCTTAAATAATCTATCAATTATTGAAAAACTTCAAACGCATGAATCTGCTAGGATAAAAAAATTTATATCTGAACTATCAATTCCAGATATGAAAATTTCAAATGTTCATGAGGGTGAAATAAATAGAATTAAAAAGATTATTCATAACGGCGGAGGAAATCCAAAATTGGGTGAATCTATATTCAAATCTCGTTGTTCCGGGTGTCACAAAATGTTTAATGAAGGAGGGCAAATAGGACCTGATCTAACCAGTTACCAAAAGAACGATCAGGATACATTATTGTTAAGTTTGATCGCCCCAAGTGCAGAGATTAGAGAGGGATATGAAAATATTATCATCAAAACAAAAGATGGATTGGTTCACTCAGGATTTTTATTAGAGGAAACAAAAGATCAAACAACTTTCAGAGAATTAAATGGTACGACCAAGCTTATCAGCAACTTAAAAATTGAATTCAAAAAATTTACTGGAGCGTCCTTAATGCCGAGTGGACTACTAAACGGATTAAGTGACGCTCAGCTAAAAGATTTTTTTGCCTACTTAAGGAGTACAACTCCACCATTTTAATTGTTTAAGCACTAGAGTTTCGATGAACCCATACGCTTTGACATAGACCGAGCATAAAAAGCATCATTAAAATAAATGTTCCCCCATAACTTATGAAGGGTAGCGGAAGTCCAGTTATTGGTACTAAAAGTACGCACATTCCAATATTCATGAAGACATGAAAAAAAAGTAGGCCAATGAACCCCGATACGATCATTCTTCCTGTCATGTCTTTAGCTGAATAGCAGATATAGGTTAAAATTAATAAAAGTACTGTGAACAATAAAAGTAACAAGAATGAACCTCTAAATCCATGTCGCTCAGCTATTGTTACAAAGATGAAATCATTAATAGCAACATTTGGAGGAACGAATCCCATTTCTGTAACTAACGTTGATTTACTTTGAATTGAATTATCAGTAATCTTAATGTTACCTGCAGATTCCTTATCGTGCGCTTTGCCAAGGTAGCCAGCAGAGCCTATTGCGATCATATTATGTTTAGGCACCCATGCGGCACCTTGCTCATCAACTGGTCTATCATTGAGCATATTAAGCCATGTCTCAATTCTTTCTTTTTGGTAGTCTTTTAAACCAAAAAAATAGAGCATCGGTAAAACAATCAATCCTAATTGAACAATAACAATGATATACCGGAATAGTACTTTTCCGATAAGTAAAGAAGTCATAAATATGACAATCCAACCCATTGATGAGCCAAAGTCTGGTTCAAGTAATATAATTAGGCATGGGATTGCTGTAATTGGAGCAGCAATTATAATCTTGATAAAGGAATTATGGAAAATAGGAAATTTCTTTGGTAATTCTCCAAAAAGTACAGCGAGGAACAGAATGCCAGAAATTATGGCAAGTTGAGAAGGTTGAAAGGTTAAGCCGCCAATTGTTATCCAACTTTCAGCTCCTGAAAGTTCTGTATTTGTCGATAGAAGCAAAATAATTGAAACTAGATAGGCGGGTAGGGCACCCCACTTAATCCAATTATAATCGATCAACGTTGCACCAATAAAAAATACAATACCTATACAAATCCATTTTATTTGATCATACCATTTTGAATTAAGAACAGAATTTTCGAAATACGAAGTGGCCTCATGTATAGAATAAACTCCCATAACCAATAGAACTGAAGTTACTAAAATAAGTAACCAGTTCATCCCGAGTATTTTCAGGAACAGAGGAGTCATTATTAATTCAGTTTAAATTATTCTGGTGAATCATTATCGAATAAAAAAGTGCTAAGTGGACTTGTTGATGATGCAGTCGATGATACTTGATGAGAACCATATAAATGATCGGTTCTACCGTTTTTCACTGCGCTTTTAAATGCTTTTGAAATCAGAACAGGATCAGATGATATCGCAATTGCTGTATTGATTAAAACCGCATCCGCACCCATTTCCATGGCTTCAGATGCGTGACTAGGTCGACCTATTCCAGCGTCAATAATGACAGGCACGGTGGATTGTTCAATAATGATATCTATCTGTTTTTTGTTCTGTATTCCAAGGTTTGACCCAATAGGAGAGCCTAGAGGCATTACTGTTGCTGCGCCAACATCCTGTAATTTTTTTGCTAGAACAGGATCTGCATTAATGTATGGAAGTACAGTGAATCCTTCATTTACAAGTAATTCCGTTGCTTTTAATGTCTCAATAGGATCAGGAAGAAGATATTTAGGGTCAGGGTGAATTTCTAATTTGACCCAAGATGGCAATCCTGCAGATTGCGCTAATCTTGCTAATCTGATAGCTTCTTCAGCATTATTTGCTCCGCTTGTATTAGGTAAAATTAAACAATTATCACCATCAATATAATCTAAGATATTAGCTGATTGGTCTGACTCTGAGCTCAAATTTGCTCTTCTTAATGACACTGTTACAATTTCCGTTTCAGATGCTTCGATGGCCTCTTTCATTAACGCATTGGAAGAAAATTTACCAGTGCCTAAAAGAAGTCTAGAATTAAATGATTTGTCTGAAATAACGAAAGAATCCACAGTTGTGATTACTATTATTTTTTATAGATAGCAAAGTTAATTGAATAATAAATTAAATTTCTTTCTATAAGTTTAAATTGTGCTTTTTTTAAAATATTATTAAATGGAAACATTAATCACTTTTCTGGCGATCGTTTCATTTATTATTGGTTCATGTATAGGTTCTTTTCTTAATGTAGTTATATACAGATTACCTAGGAATTTATCTGTTAACCAACCTAGGAGGTCTTTTTGTCCAAATTGTAATTACAAAATCCCTGTTTATCTAAACATTCCAATCATTAGTTGGATCATTTTGAGAGGGAAATGTAAGAATTGTTCAGCCAAGGTCTCTATACAATATTTAATTGTAGAAGTTATTACAGGAATTCTCTTTTTGCTATGCTGGTACATCTACGGATTGACTAGTAGTGGTCACTTGCAGGTTACATACTATTTGGTATTACCTGGATGGATATTTATATCACTCTTAATTTCTGCATCAATTATAGACTACGAGCACCAAATTATTCCTGACTCAATAAATAAAATAGGAATCATTTTTGGACTTTTATGCGCATTGTTTTTTCCAGTTATTTCTAAATCTATAATGGGGAATGGTCATTATTTCGGCAACATCAGTAATGATCGAATTGAATCTGTTTTTTTATCAATAATTGGAGGGGGTATAGGATTTTTAATTATTTATATTATTGTTGTTTTTGGAAAAGTTGTTTTTGGTAAAAAGGTTTTGAGTAAAACAACGAATTGTAAATGGCGAATTATTGAAGGCGAAGAGAATCCTATCTTATTATATGACGATCAAAAGATTAGGTTTGAGGATGTTTTTTTTGTTGGTACAGAGAGATTGGTCTTTGATACTGAAAATTTTAATTTGAATGGTGACTTAGTTGCCACAAGTAAAGTCACAGTATTCTTTGATAGAATAGTTTATGATAATAATTCTGTTGAAATAGCTGACTGGGTTTCGGTTGAGGGTTGTGGAAACGGGATCACTTATCATAGAGAAGCTATGGGTTTTGGTGATGTTAAATACATGGCAATGATAGGCGTGTTTATTGGTTGGAAAGGTGTTTTATTCACTTTGTTCATGGCTTCTATCGTTGGTACAATTATAAGCTTACCTGGTAAAATCATAAAAGGTGACAATGCCCTAAGTAGAATTCCTTTTGGTCCATTTTTATCTATTGGAGCATTAATTTGGTTGTTTTTTGGCCCTGAATTATTGGAATGGTATATTAACCTTATTAGTATAGGTAAGAGTTAGTTGTTTTTGATTAATGAAGGCATTTTATTCACTCCTAATATATTTGTTAATTCAATATATGTGCCTTTTTACAAAGGCTGAGAGTTTATCGGAATTTGGATTTAGTGATAATAAAGAGGGGATTATTGAGTTGTTAAATAGACTCAATAGTAATTATGACCTTGAGTTAGTTAATGAGCTTATAAGTAAGCTAGAATCAACAAAGTTTGATGAGCGAGAAAGAGCTACCATCAAACTTTCACAAATACCTTTATTAGATAGGAAGGCAATTATATCAAAGCTTGATCAGCTCTCGTTAGAACAAAAAATCAGACTTCAAAGAGTTCTTAAAGAAAATAGTAATGAAAAGTTCATTAGAATGTTAGCTGCAATGAACCAATCGATCATTAAATCCAAATACAAGGGTTTAATTAAAGAATTATGGAAATCCACAGACAAAGTTGCATCAGATAAATATAGCAATTTGTGGGATCTTTATAGAGATGCATCTTGTATAACTGCATCTAATGATGATCTAGATTTTATTAAACAATCTATTTTAAGTTCCAATCCAATAATTAGATATTCCTCTATTCCGACCATAAAAAAGCTTATTGGTAAAGACTCAGAAATTTACTTGCTAAAACTTATTAATGATGACGAAGAGCAAATCAAATGGGCTATATCTGAGGCATTAATTGAATTTAAAAATCCTCAATGTCTTTTACCTCTGGTTGATCTACTTATGTGTGATGAGGATTTTGGTCTTAGATGGCGAAGTCTTGAAGCCTTGAGGAATATAACTGGACAAGAGTTTGGATATTATGCAGCAGGTAATGCCGCTGAGAGGAAAGTTCCTGCAAACAAATGGAAGCAATGGGTCGAACAGAACATGAAAAATGCAAATTTGAAATTCGATGATTCATCGGTGAATAATATAATTTCTCTTTTTAATGGAAACGATCTATCGACCTGGGATGAATTACCTCTTGATGGATTTAATGTTAATGCTGTTAATGATGGGTGGGATGTGAAAGATCAAACAATTCTCACAAATGTTGGTAAAAGAAGTGCCCTTGTGACTAAGAGAAGTTTCTTGAATTACGAATTTAATTTCGAATACAAAATGTTTGATCGAAACAGTGATAGTGGTATTGGAATTTTTTTGGATGAGGAGAAAAAGAATTATTTAGAAATTCAAATTTACCCAAATAGATCTGGAGATATATACAGAATAGGAAGAGCTGAAATTAAATTGGATGACGGTAATGCGCTTGGATTTTCCTCAAAAAAGTTTAAAAACAGTAATGAGCTAGATGGTCAATGGAATAAAATGACAATCAGGGTTAACAATGGACAAGCCGAAATCCTAATTAATGGTGAAATTCAAAACCGTGCTTTTAGTGAATTAAAAAAACCAACAAGGATTCTCCTAAGAAATGAAGGGAGTAGGGTAGCTTTCAAGAATTTGATTCTTAAAAACTTGTAAGGTGAAGAAAAATTATCTCTTTGAGAACTGAAATCTTTTTCTTGCGCCTGGCTGGCCAGCTTTCTTTCTTTCTTTCTTTCTGGAATCTCTAGTAAGTAGACCTTCAGCTCTAAATGCATCTCTCAATTCAGGATCGTTTTTAAGAAGCGCTCTTGCAATTGCAAGTCTTACTGCTCCAATTTGACCTGTAACTCCACCGCCGGTAGTTGTTACATTAAGATCCCATGACTTTGGTTGATTTGCGAGTTGCAATGGATGCAATAAATTATTTTGTAGTGCTAGAGTAGGAAAATATTCTTCCATTGGTTTTTGGTTAACAGTTATTTTACCGTCACCAGGTTTCATTTGAATTCTAGCTACTGCTGTCTTTCTTCTGCCAACTGAGTTTATTGTCGAAGTATCACTCATAGAAAAAATTGTTTTGATGAATTAGAGTTGAATTTCAGATGGATTTTGGGCTTCGTGATTATGCTCTGAGCCAGCATAAATCTTCAACTTTTTGATAATTTGTCGGCCTAATCGATTTCTCGGAATCATTCCTTTGACTGCAAATTCTACTAATCTCTCAGGTGCTTTCTCCCGAAGTGTTGCAGGGGTATCTTCATGGTGACCTCCAACATAACCAGAATAGCGGTGGTATATTTTCTGCTGCTCTTTTCTGCCACTAAGTTTTACTTTATCGGCATTGATAACAATAACAAAGTCTCCAGTATCAACATGAGGAGTGAATATTGGTTTGTTTTTACCCCTAAGTATGGATGCAGCTTTGACTGCTAAATCACCAAGAATTTGGTTCTCTGCGTCAATTACGAACCATTCACGTTTAATATCAGTAGATTTTGCTGAAAAAGTTTTCATTCTAAACAAATTAACCCAAAAATTGAAGGGCGTGAATCCTAGAGTGATTACCTCACACTGTCAACTCGATATACGTCCAAATCCCATGAAATTATGCAATAATTATGATTGTCTTATATTATCACGAAAAAAAAGTAAGAATTACGTTGTTTTTTAATTCCAAAATAAATAAGAGGAATAAATTCGGTTTAAATGAAAATTAATTTAACTTGCTTATTAACCAAGTTTTTATGAATCTCAGCACATATTAACTATTATGAAAATTCAAAGAGCTCTAATATCTGTATCAGATAAGACAGGTTTAATACCATTTGCAAAAAGACTAAACAGTTTGGGTGTAGAGATTTTATCAACAGGTGGTACAGCAAAGGCAATTTCAGATGAAGGTATACCAGTTATTGAAATTTCAGATTATACCGGCGCCCCTGAAATGTTTGATGGGCGACTAAAGACAATTCATCCCAAGGTACATGGTGGATTGTTATTTAGGCGAGATCACCCAGATGACCCTGATCAGGCTAAGAATAATGATATACCACCGATTGATTTGTTGGTGGTGAATCTTTATCCGTTTGAAAAGACAATTGCTAGAGATGATGTGACTTTGGAGGAAGCAATAGAAAATATAGATATCGGTGGTCCCGCAATGCTAAGAGCGGCATCAAAAAATTATAAATCAGTAACTGTAATCACAGATATTGATGATTATGAAATCGTGGCTAATGAAATGGAAGAAACTGGTGGTGAAACTAGTCTCAAGACAAGAGAACGTTTGGCGATAAAAGTTTTCCTTAGAACAGGCTCCTATGATCAAACAATTGGTAATTTCTTGAATAAATCACAAGAAACGGATAGCGGATACAGTGTATCATTGCCATTAGCCTCGGAGCTAAGATATGGTGAAAATCCACACCAAGCGGCCTCGCTCTATGGAAATTTTGGTGATTATTTTCAAAGACTCCAAGGAAAAGATTTATCCTACACAAATGTGATTGATATTGCAGCGGCTTCAGAATTAGTCTCAGAATTTGTTAGGCCGACTGTTGCAATACTTAAACATACCAATCCTTGTGGAGTTGGTTGTGCAGAGGAGGGAGAAAGTTTAAGAGATGCATGGGAGAAAGCATTTGAGACCGACAAACAAGCTCCTTTTGGCGGAGTTATTGTATGTAACCGTCCCCTTGACGAGTCAATTGCCAGAGTCATTGGGGAGATTTTTACGGATATTATTATTGCCCCTGATTTTGATAGTGATGCACGTGCTATACTTCAGAAGAAAAAAAGCTTAAGGCTTATAAAAGTTGCTGATGAGTTTTTTACGAAAGCAATTCATGATCCTGTTATGAGATCTGCACCGGGTGGGCTTTTAGTTATGGATGCTGACCCCAAGGTCTTGGGTCTTGAGGGAATAGAAGAAAAGGTTAAAACCAAGAGGCCTCCAAGCGTTGATGAAATTGAAGCGATGAAATTCGCATGGAGGGTTTGCAAGCATGTTAAATCAAATGCAATTGTTTTTAGTGGTAAAGACAGAACATTAGGTATTGGAGCTGGACAGATGTCCAGAGTTGATTCATGTCGTATTGCTATTTGGAAGGCGGGTGAGGCAGGTCTATCTTTAGAGGGAAGTTCTGTTGCTAGTGATGCAATGTTTCCTTTTGCTGATGGTTTAATTTCTGCTATCGAGGCTGGTGCAACATCATGTATCCAGCCTGGAGGCTCCATAAGAGATGAAGAAGTTATAGAAGCAGCAGATGAACGAAATGTTTCGATGGTGTTTACAGGGCACAGGCATTTTCTTCATTGATATGTCAACAAGGGTTAAGTCATTATGAGTACGCTAAAACTTGGAGTAAACCTTGATCATGTTGCAACTGTCAGACAAGCCAGATACAGAAAAAAAGACTTTAATTCAGAGCCTGATTTAATTGCTATTTCAAGGCTTGCTATATTGGGCGGTGCTGACAGCATAACTTTACATCTCAGGGAAGACCGTCGTCACATTCAAGATGATGACGTAATTGAGGTTAAAGAAACTACTGATAAGCCATTAAATTTAGAAATGGCAAACGTTTCTGAGATGGTGACTATTGCCACTAAGATACTTCCTGATTATGTCTGTTTGGTCCCTGAGAAGAGACAAGAGTTAACTACAGAGGGTGGGTTAAATGTGGCAGAAAATATCGATTCATTGAAGGAAACAACTCATATTCTTCAAGATCATGGAATAGAAGTAAGTCTTTTTGTTGATCCTGATATAGATCAAATAGACTTTGCTAAATCATGCAATGCAAATTCTATAGAATTACACACTGGAAAATTTGCTAATTCTGAGACAGAAATTGAAATCAATAATGAATTAGAAAGATTGAGGATGGCCTCGGTTCACGCTAACCAACTTGATCTCAAAGTTAATGCAGGACATGGAATCAACTCATTAAATGTACCACATATTCTCATGTTACCTAACCTGCATGAACTGAATGTTGGCCACCATTTAATATCCAATTCAATAATTTACGGAATTGAAAAATCTATACGTGATTTCAAAAGCTTAATATCAGGATATTGTCTTTAAAAATTTAATTTCAACGGCTTTTCCTCAGATGAGTTTTCCTCGCTAATATTTTCAACGTCGGCAGGTAATATTGTATTTAGGAGCCGGTTCATGCCACTTTTGGCATAAGTACTCTTGGGGTAGATACTTTTAGCTTTTAAGTACCAAGTAAGGCTCATTCCATTGTGTTTTTCATTTTCAAGTTTTTCTGCTCTTTTAATAACCCGAACGAAAGACGATACTTTTTCGCTAAGTTCAACTGATAATTTTAATAATTCATTGTCATCGTTGAATTTCCCTTGTGCCTCTCTAGCTGTTTCCCAAGCTCCCCAAGGATTGTTGTTTTCATTAAGGCCTTTGATAATTGCGATTTGTTGTTCTAGTAACAAAACTTCATTTAATATACCCTCCAATTGTTCTGTCCTTTTTTTATCATTTTGAACTGCAGCAATAAACCTACCTCTATTTTTCATTATTTCTCTTTTGTTTCCTTGGGATAGTAAAGTGTCAAGTTCATTTAGAGTAGTAACCTGTACGTCAGCTATTGATGCAAAGAGATCATTTTGTTCCTTGATTTGTGGGTTTAAAGGCCAAGACTCAATAGCCATTTGCATCTGCTTTTTATACTCATCAGTATTTCCCTTTTGAGCAGCTATTTTGGCCTGAGCAATACTGGTGTTGCTCATATTGGTATAAAATTCGATGCCGGCTTTTGCTTTAGAGTAATTAAAATCAACAGCTTGTAATCTTAACTTATCAATGATTTCATTTGCTGTTTTGTAATCCCTAACGTCCATTGCACTTAATAAGGCGTCAGCATTTCTTACAAAACTTTGTACCTTTAATTTTTTTTGTCTGTCAAGTGTTCTGATTCTTGGTAAGTACTCACCAATAAAAAATGCCTCAGACAATCGTTTGGAGGCAGTTTCTAATTCATTTCTGTCTGTCAAAAATTCAAAAGCGACAACCGCTTCGTCAACTTCTCTTATGACTTCACTTGCAAACATGTCCAGGGAAGTGACCGTTGGAGTTAATCCTAGACCCTTAGCTAACATCTTGTCTGCATCGGAGTCTTTTTTTATTTCTATTACTCCATCACCGTCCCTAAATAGACGCCTGTAAATTCTTGTGGAAATAATGACATGTTCCCATCTGCGCTGAACAGCGAATTGGAGAATCAACGCTTGGAATTCAATCTTGGCCTGTACTTCAGAAATGCCAATTTTAGTTTTGTTTGCAATTCTAAGTGCTTCAATTTCTGCTAACCGTTGTATGTAACCAGCAACTCTACCCGTATTGGATACCGTTTTACCCTGGTTTTGCTGTTTATTTGAATTTTCGTTATTTGAATTTCTTCTCCTAGCTTTATCAATTAGGCTTTCAGATGTTGCAACTTCAACGTTCCAATTTAGAAGTTTTCTTTCCTTATTGAGAGCTGAGTTTTGTTCAGCTAAAGCAACAGAATTTTTTTGTCCATAGTAAACTCCTAAAATTGCTTGTGATAGTGAGTCGCAGAGATTTGAGTCAATTCTGTAATTTGATGCACGAGGAAGTAGTGCGATTGCATTTTGTAAATGATTTTTACCTCTTTTATGTGGCGATAATGAATCTATTATGTTCTTTAGCACCTCCCTATATTCTTTGTCACCTTCTGATTCGTCTGCAGGAGTGTTTAAATATTTTTCAAACCTCGCTCGCATGAGTCTATTATTATTTATGTTCCAATTCTGACCATCCCATGAGAACACCTCAGTTCCAGGGTTGAAAATTGGAACGTCAGTACC
>NZSO01000066.1 GCA_002696885.1 Verrucomicrobiales bacterium
TAGCTCTTAGCGGTGGTGTTGCGTGTAACACAGCTTTGAGAGAATCAATTAAAAGAAAAAGTACAGAAAACGGAATCGAATTATTTCTTGTTAAAAAACAATACAGCACAGACAACGCTGCTATGATCGCTCGTGCTGCAGCGGAAAGATTTCTTCAGAATCAATTTAGTTCACTTGATAGTGATGTTAATCCAAACCTCAAAATTTAATTATTAAATCCTAACATTTCGATTATTTTCTCAGCGCTTTTCAATAACCGCCGCCTTACATGTGTAGCTTTTCTTGCGAAATTTCTTTGTAGGCTTTCGTATTGATCTCTGCCATTAGCTGTTTCAACCTCAATAGGCTCATACCCCAGGGATCTTAAATCATAAGGACTCGCCCTCATATCTAATTGCCTAATTTCAACAGCAAGAAGAAAAGCATCGACTATGATTTCGGAAGATATCCAGGGGCTTAATTTATATGCCCATTTATAAAGATCCATGTTAGTATGAAGACATCCAGGCTGCTCATATTTGGCTCGGTCACTCATAACAAGATCAAAGCTATTTAATGGTCGGGCATTAGGTGTAAAAAAGCGAAACGCATCATAATGGCTACAGCATAACTTTTGGCTATCTATGAAATCATTTATTTTGTCTAGACTCATCCTAAGAGGGTATTTTTCGTGTCTTATGTCTGACAGTGAGGTCTGATACACCATGGCCCACTCATGCAAACCAAAGCACTTAAAGACTCCTGACCTACTCGAAGTCAACTTCATTAAATTATGTATCCATACTAGTTCTCTTTTTTGCCTTTCTGTAATGAGAGAGGCATCCAAATAACCTATTTTCTTATCTAATTTAAAATGATTTCCCAATCTTTCTTCATTATCTTGAACCTCTAAACCAACTCCTATTCCAGGACTCCATCTCAAAAGCTGTCCAGGACGATAACTGTAATAAGTAAAGAGAAAATCATTCACAGGATGAACCTGTCCCTTAGCTCGTCGATCTCTAAAGTCTTCAACATAAGGCAAAATTCTATTAGTATGGTCAGTAACTTTTTGTTTCCATACTGAATTACTGAGAATTTCCATGATGCTACTAGTTTATAATTTCAAATTATAATTAGATTAATTCACAAAAGAAAAAATGGATTAGAATTTGAGATTTGATAACTTAAACTCAAATTAACTATATCATCCAATACAGATAATGAATAATAGCGAAAAAAAATTTCTTTTTAATCTTCTTTCAGCACCAAGTCCCACTGGATTTGAAACGGAAGGACAAAAAGTCTGGGTAAAATATATGAAGAAATATGCCCACACTGTAGATAACGATTCATATGGAACTGCATGGGCAACTTTAAAGGGCAAGTCAGATAAATCCCCTACAGTGATGCTTGAAGCTCATGCTGATGAAATTGGTTATATCATCAAGCACATCGGTAAAGATGGCTTTCTAAGATTGGATAGAATTGGTGGGTCTGATGCTGCAACGGGGCGAGGTAGACGTATCAACTTGCTCGGTGACAAGGGACCCATAAAAGGAATAATTGGGAATACTGCTATACACCTAAGGAAAGATTCACTGGGAAATGAAAAAGCTCCTAAGATCCATGATCTTTATGTAGATGTAGGCGCTAAAAGTTCTAAGGACGTGGAGAAACTTGGACTCAGGGTGGGACATCCCGCAGTTTATGCGGATGAACCTGAAGAATTCTCTAAGGGAAAAATTGTTAGTCGAGCACTAGATAACCGAATCGGTGGATTTATCATTGCTAGAGTCATGAGCGAACTCTCCGAGATGAAAAAGCAATGCCCTTCAACAGTTCACTGTGTAAACTCAGTTCAAGAGGAAATAGGAGGTCATGGGGCTACCATGATTACTAGAAGATTAATGCCGGATGTCGCAATTTGCCTAGATGTCACTCATGCTACAGACACTCCAGGAATCGATCATTCAATTCACGGAGAAATCAAAATGGGTGGCGGTCCTTCAGTGACTCATGGAACATGCAATCACCCTAATGTAGTAAAAAGAATTCTCGAGGTTGCTAAAAAGCATGAGATACCAATTCAGCATGAATCCAGTTCAAGATATAGTGGAACTGATACGGATAACATTTCTTATACTGGTCAAGGAATTCCAAGCGCGTTAGTATCTTTACCCCTTAGATACATGCACTCAGTGGTTGAAACTGTAGACTTAAAGGACGTTGAAAAAGTTATTGCCCTTCTAGTTGGATTTGTTAAATCCCTAGGAACAGATGACTGCTTTGATATTAAGCTTTAATCCAGAAAATTTATTTTCCCTGCAGCTTTATCCATTGCTGCATGTTGCTCATCGGTGCAAGCTGAGTCAGTTGGTGCGTCAGCCTCTTTTTCACTATGTGCTATTAACCCATTTTCTAGCATGTACGACTCAACTTCATCACCGCTTACATCAGGTAACATAACATCATTAACGACAACACATGGTGAAAGTGGTTGTCCACTTTTTTGCTCCATCTCCCAACGAAATGCTGGATTAGCTATGATATCCTTCTCCTCATAATCCAAATTATATTTTCTCATTATTGCTCTGACTCCCTCACTCCAGCCGCAATAAGTTTTTAAGTACGCAGTTATTTGAATTTTTTCTTCTGACATAATTTATAGGATTGTAATTAAATTAAATTTTTTCTTCTCTAGGGAATTTCTTCTCCTGAACCCGTATATCTCCACTCCAAAACTCTGGTGCCCGAAATTATCGCCATACCTTCAGTATCAAAAGTACCAAACAAACTAGTGGTGGGGTAAGTAACGGTTGCCGTCCAGTATGGTTTATTTTTCCACATTTGAGGCTTCGCAGCCCCCCAAAGCTTAATCTTTCCAAGGGAGATTTCTGTCACTTCTTTTTTTTGAATACTGGCGATCATAGCAGCGTACCCCCTACCAGAACGTTGTGGAGGAGGACCAAGCTCCGCAGAATACTTTTCCATTTCTTCAGCCGTCAAAGGTCTTACAACGTCGTCTCCATATCCAAATTGAGTGGGAGATTCAACATAAGTATCAGTAATTGGGGTATCAACTGGTTCTTCGATTGGATCAATTATAGGATCGCCCGAGTCAGGTTCATCATTAGGTGAGATATTATTATCTCCATTGTCAGTAATTTTTGGGGTATCAATTTTTTTGGGTTCAGGGGGATTTTTGAACTCCTCTCTGTATTGCCTTAATTTTAAAGCAGTATCAATTTCATTTGATTTTGTTAGCGCTAGCTGTAATTCAGCAAGGCCTCGATCAGCAAGATACAATGCCTCTCCATCTCTACTTCTCTTTAAATTATTGACTCTTTTGATAAACTCATCGTATTGAGCTCGCATTTTTTTAACATAATCCGGAGCTGATTCAATATCCTTGGAACGACGGGTATCATTGGCTTTAATTCTCTCAATTTCACCTTCAAGGGATTTCACAGCTCTAACTGCACCAATTTTAACCATTCTTTCCTTGGCTACGCCAAGAGCAGCAGAGTACTTCTCATTTAATTTTGAAATGTATCCAGTGTGCTGCTTTTCATTTTCAGTGATTGAGTTTTTGTATTCGATCAACGGCTCTAGCTGATCACCTGATAAGAAATCCGGTTTAAGGTTTTTTGCATTTGCAGTCAAAAAGACACCAAAAAAAATAGAGGCAATAATTCCTAGAATTGGAGATAGGTTACTATATGAAAAGGACATTCTATGGAAATAGCGAAACAGCGTGATTATTTTTTCTATATATCAATTAAATGTGTGTTTTTATCATTATGCAAACAAACAAGAATCATTTTTCTAATAATTATTCATCATAGGAGGCCAATCTTTCAAGACCGTCGGCACGAAACTTTTCTTCCCAGTTTTTAATTGTTTCAGTTTTAAAGAGCANTTTCTTTAAGTCTTCTAAAAGNAGATANACACAAGGNACGAGGAGCAATGTTATGAAAGTTGCGAACAAAATTCCAAAACCTANGGATATGGCCATTGGTATCAAAAATTTAGCCTGAAGATCAGTTTCAAATAACATTGGACTNAGTCCTGCAAAAGTGGTGAGNGANGTTAACACTATGGGTCGAAACCTTGCAGCACCNGCCTCCCAAGCTGCNTCAACAACGGATTTTCCCCTTACTCTGTGCCGGTTAACATAATCAACCAGAACTAGACTATCATTTACGACAACCCCAGAAAGCGCCACGATTCCACACATTGACATAATACTGATGTTAGCGCCCATAAGTATATGACCAAGAATCGCCCCCACAATTCCAAATGGAATGACGCTCATTACAATACCAGGTTGAATATAGGAACCCAAGGGAATCGCCATTAGGACAAAGACAACCAAAAGAGCGAATAATGAACTTGTTTTTAATTCTTCCATGCTTTGTGATTGGTCTTTTTGCTCTCCATAAAATTCATATTTAATTCCTGGGAATAATTCGTTAAATTTAGATAAGGTGTTATTCTCAAGTGTTCTTCTAGCCTGATTACCATTGGCCTTGGGATTACCTCTATCGATATCGGCAGCAATGCGAATTGCTCGAAGCCTTTCAGTTCTTCTGATGACTGATTTACTTCTTCCTTCCTGTAACTCAGCCAGTGAAGATAATGGTACTTTATTACCGGTAAGAGTTCTAATTTTCATTGTTTCAATATCATCCAATGAGAGTCGATTTTGTTTAGGGTATCTGACCATTACTTTTACTTCGTCTCTGCCCCTTTGTAATCGTTGTACCTCTTCACCATAAAAGGCTTGCCTCATCTGTCTGCCCACATCTGATAAGCGCAGCCCAGTGGATTGCCCGCCTGGCAGTAAAGACTTCAGGGAAACTTGCCTTTTACCAAGAATATTAGAATCACTGATATCGATGACACCCTCAATTTCTGCTAGTTCTTTTTTTACGAGTTCAGTCGCCTCTAGCAATGCTTCCATATTGTCTCCAGACAATTCTAGGTCAATCGCATTTCCAGAACCCGCGGATTGGCTTTGGAAAGACACCTCTGATGCGGCAGGCACTCCACCTGTGATTTTTCTCCACTCTGCAGCAAGTTGTCTAGCAGTGACACTTCTTTCAGATCCGGGCAATATTTCTATGGCCACCTCACCTAAATTGTCTCCTGTAGGAGTAATTGGACTAAAACCAGTTTTAAAGGGCTGACTACCAACCGTGGCTAACATATTTTTTATCAGCGGCTGACCAAATTTTTCACGATAGTTTTTATCTAATATTTTTGCCGCCTCTTCGATTTTAGTTACAGCCTCAGAAGTTGTTTCAAATGCTACACCCTCAATCATTTTCACCTTGGTAGAAATAATCTCAGCTTCAACTTCTGGAAAAAATTCCCATTTTATTCTTTCACCAACAATCAAACCTATGGAAACAAGAAAAAGTGAAATAAAGACTGTTACTACAATGTACCTTCCTCGCAGAGCAAGCCTTAAAATTGGTCTGTATATTTTATCAACAAACCTTTCCATACTATCCGAGACCCTTCCCTGAAACCTTGAAATGATATTCTGTTTTTGATTCGGTTTGATTGGCTTCAGTAAGGCAAGGTGAGCAGGTAATATCAATTTTGATTGAACCAAGGAAAATAAAAGAGTTGGGATTACTATCCATGGAATATTCCTCCATATCTTTCCACTTACACCGCTAATACCTAACATTGGAGTGAACGCAGCTGCCGTTGTAAGCACTCCAAAAATCACTACGACGCCTACTTCATGAGTTCCTCTCCAAGAGGCTAGCTTCGGGCACTCACCTGCGCGCATTCTCTTAAAAACATTTTCACCAACCACGATCGCATCATCTACCACGATCCCTAGTACTAATATGAACGCAAATAGCGTGATCATATTAATTGAAATGTCTGTATAAGGCATCATCCAGATGGCACCAGTGAAAGACACAGGAATACCAAGAGTCACTAGCGCAGCAAGACTTGGTCGGAGAAAAAGTGAAAGTATTAATAATACAAGAACCAAGCCCCAGATCGCATTTCTTTTTAGCAAGTTAAGTCTACCCTTTAGATATTTTGAATTATCATTCCAGATTTCAACCGAAACGTCATCTGGAAGATCATTACGAATAAACTCCAAGTATTCTTGAGCAGCATTTGCAACCTTCAATGTATCCTCATTACCAACGCGATAAACCTGAAGTGTTGCCGCACTTTTCCCATTAAATCTACTTATTAGATCAATATCCTCAAACCCATCAATGACATTTGCTATATTTGATAGTAGGACAATCGTACCGTCAGCTCGAGATAAAATCGGAATACTCTCAAATTGCTCAGCATTATACCGCTTTGATTCCGTTTTAATAAGTATCTCACCGGCTTCTGTTCTGACAGCACCTCCAGGCAAATCGATGGATGATGACCGAACAGCATTTGCCACATCACCGAACGAAATTCCGTAGGCGTTCATGGCATCATCAGACAATTCGATTGATATTTCGTATGGACGAATACCTGACAACTCAACTTGACTAACTCCTCCCTCTCCTCCGAAGGATGATATTAGTTTATCCAACCAATTATCCGGTTTTGGAGGCACGTATGAAAGCATTCCATCTCTAATCTTATCAGCATATCCCCTTAAAGTTTGTTCGGTGGTGTTTGCTGAAATCGCCACCGTGAGCACCTGATTTTTAATGAGCACTTCTTCATAAACCGGCGATTCAATATTTTCGGCAAAATTGTCAATCGCATCTACCCTTGTTTTCATATCATCGAGAACATCTCTAACCTCTTTATCACTAGAAACCTCAACATAAACAACACCATAAGAATTTGCAGCAGTCGACCGCATTACCTCGATACCCTGAAGGTCACTGAGAGCCTCCTCGACAGGAATACAAACACCTTTTTCTACCTCTTCAGGAGTGGCTCCGGGGTAAGGAACTTTGACTGAAACAACACTCGTAGAGGTTTCAGGAAAAATTTCTTTTTTTAACTTTAACCATGTAGAAATACCAGCAATTAAAATGAGGACCATCAAAAAATTAGCCGCCACATTATTACGAGAGAACCACTTTATTAAATTGCGCATTAAACTAATTAATCCAATCTGATTTTCCCAATACTAATCTTGATAAACTTCGACCTTCATTCCCTCAATCGCATTGGATAATGGAGTCGTAACGACACGGTCCCCATCCTCAATTCCACTGCTAATAATGACTACGTCTCTTTCAGACCTCACTATCTTAACTTCTCGAATTGAAATACTGTTACCCTCAAGAATAACAATTAATTTATTTCTATCAAAAATTGCTGCACGGGGAATGGAATATGTTTTTTTCAGAACTTTGCCAAAAACTTTGGCCTTTAAGTAAACTCCCGGAACTAAGAATTTTTTATTCAATAGTGAATTTTGAATTTCAGCTACTAAGAAAATCGATTGGCTAGATTGATCAACTTTTGATTCACTTCTTAGCAATTTACCATTCCATGAATAACGCGTTCCGGAGATATTAGTTTCAAAAATAACCTCTGCGGATTTTTCAATATCCACAAAATCATATTCGTTAATTGAGACAGGCAATCTTATTTCAAAACGATCAGCACTATATACAGAACCAACCACACTTCCCTGACTAATTAGAGAACCTAATTCGACATTTGTTTTTTCTATTTTAGAGTCATAAGGGCTCTTGATTTTTGTTTTTTCTAAGTCACGTTCTGCTTTCTCTACTCCAGCCTTGGCTGAAACTACCCTTGCTAAAGCGCTTTCTAGTTGAGGTTTTCTCAGCACAAGTTCATTAGGTTCTTCGCCTTCACCAAGGGCTTTCCAATCCCTTAATGCCTGCTCAGATAATGCGGTTTCTTTTGATAAGGCAAGCTTTGCATCCGCCAATTCAGCCATTGCCTTAGCTTGTACCGCCTCATAATCTGAAGCATCAATACTTAATAAGATTTCGTCCTTCTTAAACCTTTGTCCCACCTCAAAATTAGGCGATAAATATTCTATTTTTCCACTAACCTCTGATGCCAATGCAGTAATCTGAATTGGCTCAACTACTCCCTGAGTTTGTATTATAACTTGATGTTCTCCACTTTGAGCTCTCCACATCTTAACCACTGGCAAAATTTTTTCTTTTGTTATTGTACTAGCCTCCGGTTTCGTAGCCACGAGTAGAGAAAAAATAATCACTCCAAGTAATCCTATTACAAGGATAGCAATGATCTGAGCCCACTTCTTCATTGTTTTTTGACAGTTCCTCCTAAACTTAAATGTAAATTTACACGATTTTCTAAACGCATTCTTTCAAGCTCTAAAACTTGAGAACTGACACTCAACATTTGTCTTTGTGTCAGCAATAAATTAACTGACGTTCCAATACCATTTTTATATTCCATTGAAGCTCGTTCATAAGAGTCAACTGAGTTTTTCTTTGCCTCAATGAGAGCCAGCCATCTGTTTTTTAAAACCACTTCATTATCCAAGCAAGTTTCAACATCCTTTAAAGCCTCCAAAAACTTTTGTTCATAATCGAGCAATGCGTCAGACTGATTGATTTTTCTAATCTTTAAGTTGGCAAGAACTTCACCTCCTCTAAAAAGCTGTGCTCCAGTTCTTCCTGCCAAACTCCAGACCCCAGCTGATGAGTTAGCAACATACCTCAGTGATTCAGTAGCTGTTCCTGCATTTCCAGTTAAAGAAATTTGAGGAAGTAACGCAAGCCATGCTTCCTTAATCCTTTTCTCCGAGGCTGCTAACCTTCTTTCAGCAGCTCTAAGGTCAGTTCTTCTTAACAATAGTTCTGAGGGAAGCCCTGGAGGAGGAGGAGGAGGCATTGACGGTAAAGAACCCGCCATATTTATCTGACCACTTGGAGAGCGCCCCATCATAATTTCTAATTGTCTCACAGCAGATCTGGTTTGGGCCTGTCTTTCGACGAGTAATGATTCAGCTACTTTTACATCAGAAGCAGCCAAATATACTTGGGATGCTTTTGCATTACCCGAATCAAAGGCATTTTGGATTAATTTCTGAGATTCTTTAAAGCTTTGAAGGCTTGACTCAGCGAGAGCCAATTGTTTTCTAGAACCGAGAATAGCGAACCAAATTTTTGCAGTTTGACCAGCAAGAGAAGCTTGCATCCCCTGAAGATTTTCCAGCGTTGCCTCGAACTCAGCAATATTAGCTTCTTGGCCCGCCTTGATACGTCCCCACAAATCAATTTCCCACTGCATGTCCAAAGAAAGGCCAAAAGCATTGTATAGGGACTTAGAAAGTTGAGGGTCATTTCGACCAAATGGAAAACCAAGAAAAGCTTGCTGGTTTCTGCGTCCTCCAAGACCCCCGCTAAATTTTGGAAACTTGTTTGACCCAGTAATTCTAGCACTAGACGCAGCTCTTCCAACATTGTTTACAGCCTTTTTGATATCAATGTTATTTTTCTGAACTTCTGTAATTAATTTACCTAATATTCTATCATTGGTTATTTCAGAAACCCAATCCTTATCAGATGAACTCTCATCAAGCTGAGATGAGTAATTGGATGGTGTTGCGAAATTCGGAATGTTTGATTTTACTTTTGGTGATTTTGCGGCGCACCCTGAAAAAATAAATAAGAGTATTATCAAATATAAATACCTTAGCCTAAAACTAAAGATGACTATATTTTTAAATTGGAAAATCATTTTGTTAGGATGCATTTATTCCCCTGATAAGAAATGAAACCAATTCACTCTTGAGTACATCAGTCGAATTTAGTTCAAATCTTCCCTCCGATATCAAAAGCAAACTCTCATAGTGAAATAACGAATGTGCCAGAGCCCCTGCCATAAACATAACTTTTAAGTGAGCAGAATTTGAACTGATTTCTGGCAAAGCTTTAGTTATCGCATCTACAAATTTTGCAAGCACTTCTGGAAATTGCTTGATTATTATAGATGACACTCTTTCATCTCTAGATGCTATGCAGCGACTGATGAGTTTGTAGTACTTATTATCAGATTCACTTTCTGAATTGCATGCATCAAAAACTGGATCAATGAATGCATGAACGATTTCTTTTATTGATCTTGATCGTGAGTAATCAATATCATCTAGTAAGAACAATCTCCTCTCATTAACTGGCCTCACAATATCATCAACAACAGCAACAATGAGGTCTTGCTTTGATCCAAAATGGTAGTTAACCGCAGCTAAATTAGCATTTGCTTTGTCCGTAATTGTTCTTAATGAAACAGCATCAAAACCTCTCTCGGCAAATAATTCACCAGCAACTACTATCAAACGCTCCTTGGTTAAACCTAGGGTTCGACTGTTTACAGGCAATTCTTTTGCAATCATTGAGGTAAGAAGAAATTCAAACAAACGTTTGAATGGCAATATTTAAAGTGATTGTTACGATTTCAATGATTATTTAGTTCTAAAATATTAAATTTTGCTTAATCGATTGTGATATTTAATGTGTCCAAAATAATTTGATGACACCTCAATTGCTTTCATATTAAGACGATAAAAAACAAATCGTAAAATGGCCGAACAATTTTCATGGGATATAAAATTCAAAGAACTATTTCAAAAGTATTCAGAAAAATATAAATCTGGTAATAGAGAAATTGATCAATTCTTTGAGGAAGTTGATTTTGATTTTTTTGACAACATTGGATATAAACCAAGAGAGTTCTTCGATTTTATTGAAGACCACTGCGATGTTGGTGCACCAAGCCCAGAGACCGCGTTACTAATTGCTGCTGTGAGAAGAGATTACTTCTTAGTTATGCAAAAAAGACAGATAAGCGAAAACCAAATTACTCCAACAGACTTACCTCCAAGAGAGGAACAATTAGAGGAGATTTCTTGGCTACCAAGAATAATTATGAAGGCTAAAGCAAAGTTGAGAGGAGAGCTTCACCCTGATATCATGTTTTGTTGTCAAGGTGATATGAATTTTCTAGCCAATCACGACATACACCCAGCTGATTTTCTTCGTGTGGTGTGGGCTTCAAATGATGATGATCAAAAAGTCGCAGACTATGTAAAACATAAACAACTTAGTTAGCCCATTGCACATTGCTGAAAAGCATTTCATCAGAATCGAATACAAATTTACCTTTAAATCTCTTATCATCTAGGACCCCCGGAAGCCAGATTACATCGTCGGCCCACATGTCTTTATAAGGAACATTTTTAAAGTCACACCAAAATGGTTTTGCCTCTATGGTTTCTTCTGGATCACCAGAAAAAGTGGATGTTTTAAAAACAGTACAATGAAGTGCTAATTTATCTCCATTTAAAAATTGAAATTTCAATGTTCCCATTTTCTTAAGGTCGGATACCTCTAGCCTCACTTCCTCCATCACTTCTCTTACAGCTGCACTTTCTGCACTTTCACCTTTTTCAATTTTTCCACCTGGTGCATTAATTTTTCCGGCACCGAGACCTGTTTTTTTTTTGATCAGAAGAACCTCATTGTTTTTACAAATAAAAACCAAACTAGATAACATATTAGGCTGCCATGTACTCCAATTGAATGGGCTCAGTTGATTGTCTCCATCTTCCCCTATCATTCTCAGAAAATAATCAATCTTCAAGGGATGCTGCAAATTCTATGGCCTTAATCAATCCCATGGCCTTATTCAAGGTCTCATTATACTCATATTCAGGTTCAGAATCAGCGACCACTCCAGCTCCAGCTTGTACAAATGTTTTATCTCCTTTCATAACAGCAGTTCGCAACGCTATACAGGAGTCATGATTTCCGTCATAACCAAAATACCCAATGGCACCAGAGTAAGCACACCTTTTATTACTCTCTAAATCGTTAATTATTTGCATTGCACGAACCTTTGGCGCTCCACTGACAGTACCAGCGGGAAAAGTTGCCCTCATAACATCATAAGCTGTTTTTCCACTCGCTAGTTTTCCACTAACATTTGAAACAATGTGCATGACGTGACTGTATTTCTCAACAATCATAAACTCATCTACACTCACAGTATCATAGTCAGAAACTCTCCCCACGTCATTCCGAGCTAGATCCACAAGCATGATGTGTTCGGCTCTTTCTTTGGGGTCTGCTAATAATTCTTCAGCCAAAGATTCATCCTCTTCTAGAGTTTTTCCTCTCCAACGAGTTCCTGCAATTGGGCGAATATCGATTTTATTGTCAATAGCACGAACATGAACCTCTGGAGAGCATCCCACCAAAGAAAACCCTTCACCCAAATTTAAACAAAACATATAAGGTGAGGGATTGACTGCTCTAAGCGCTCTGTAGAGATCGATTGATGAACCAGAAAAATTAACTTCTAATCTTTGGGAAAGCACAATCTGGAATGCATCACCGGCATGAATAAACTCTTTGGCTTTTTCAACCATTTCGCAATAGTCTGACTTTGAAGTATTACTATTGTATTTAATACCACTGGTCTCACACCCCTTGATCAAAGGGCGAAAGCTCAGTATTCGATCAAGTTTTTCAATAAGCTGACTAATTTGAATTTTAGCTGCTTGATATAATTCTTCTAAGTCATTTTTTTCGTCTGTAAATATATTAGAGACCACTAGTATTTTTCTTAATCTATGATCAAAGATTACTACATTATTTGTGATCATGAACACCATGTCTGGTAAACTCAAATCATCATCGGCTGGTTCCTTTATTGTCGGCTCAAAATATTTTACGGCATCATAGGAAAGATAACCAACAGCCCCTCCGTAGAAAACTGGTAAATTATCGTTTTGAACCGGTTGATATGCTGCCATGAACAGTTCAAGATCTTTGAGCGGGTCACCTGTTTCACTCTCATACTTATTCACTTTATCCCCTTCAGTGACCGTAATTTCATTTCCTCGTGCTTCTATTACAGAGCGCGGATCACTTCCAATAAACGAATATCTTCCAGCACGGTCTGTACTTTCAGCTGACTCTAGCAGGAAGCTATGCTTACCATTACATATTTTTTGAAAAATAGAGATTGGAGTTTCATAGTCCGCAGATAGCTCTGCATAAACCGGCACAAGGTTACCTTTTGAAGCTTGTTCCTCAAAATTATCAAATGACGGTGTTAGGGGAATATTCTGCAAGTTCCTGTAATGGGATGATTAATATAAATACTTTCTATCAAGGATCTAGTATATCAATTAACAAATAAATTAATATTTCCGTTTATTTGATTCATGAAAACAAAGGAAATTCTTCTTGAGTAAATCCATTAGACTTGTTGCCCTGATCATTACTAAATGAATCTTCAAGAATGAATGGACCAGTCAGTTCATTCCTACTTGCACAATTAACTTCGATGCCGCTAATG
>NZSO01000067.1 GCA_002696885.1 Verrucomicrobiales bacterium
TTAATTATTGCCTAAGATCCCTAATAAATATTTATATCCAAATAATCAAAGCAAAAAAAAATCGCACCTTCCAATAAGATGCGATTTTTTGTATTCTGCTTAAAAATAAATTAAACCATATCCTTAAGTGCTTTTAGTGGGCGCACTTTAACGATTTTTCTTTCTGGCTTAGCTGCAACAGTGATCATTTCGCCAGTAAAAGGGCTTTTCATCTCTCTTTCCTCAGTCGCAGGCTTTATTTGCCTTACAATCTTGCATAGTCCAGGAATTGTGAATGCACCTGCCTCAGAATTCAATGCTGCTGAAATTTGGTTTCCTAATGAATCAAGAACACTAACTACATCTTGCTTTTTGAGTCCGGTTTGTTCTGCAATAGTGTTTAAAACTTGAGTCTTACTTGGTGGTTTTGCTGACATGGTATTAATTTAATCTAATTGTTCGTTGTTTTTGATCTCCTTTAAGAGTTCTTAAATATAATATAACTTAACCGAATCTTGAAAAGGTCAACCAGTAAAAAATGCTAAAAAGCACTAAAATAATACATTTTCATAAGATCATTAGACCATGAAACCTTCCATATATTTGATATTATTTAATGAAGTTTTTAAATTTATTTCACTTACACTAAATAAATAAAAATAACTTTAAACCGATGAAACTGACAAATATGCTTTTTTAATAGTATATTTTATTTATTTCATTATGTAGCCCTCTGAGACAGAAGAAAAAATGTTGGAAAAAAATTTTATAAATATTAATCAAACAATGGTTTTTTTAGTATTTTTTTAAAATGTTCAATTATCTCAAATTCATTCCCAATTCGTATTTGCTGCAGAAAATAAAAATATTATTTTTACTATTGAGAACAATCTATTTAAGTCACCTGCAGCAATTTCAATTATTAAACATTAATGGATAATAGGATAAATGAAACTTTTAAGAAGCTAAGCTCTCAGGGCAGCTCTGCATTTGTTGCCTATTTGTGCGCAGGTGACCCTAATTTTGAAAAATCCCTTGCAGCTATGACAGCCCTAGACAGAGCAGGCGCTGATATCATTGAAGTTGGCATACCATTTTCTGATCCTTTAGCTGATGGTATCGTCAATCAAATGGCGGCAGCAAGAGCTTTAAATGCCGGTATGGACACTCATAGGACTCTTGAATTAGTTAAGAAATTCAGAAGCTCTTCCAGCACTCCTATTGTTATATTCACTTACCTCAATCCCATCTATAATTATGGCTTCGAAAAATTCCATCACGATGCTTCATCCTCTGGTGTAGATGGCATATTAATCCTTGATTTACCTCCTGATGAGCAAGTACTAAATGAAGAACTCTGCAAAAGTGAAGGACTACTAGCCATAAGATTAATTGCACCAACAACACCTAATGAAAGGGTTGCTGAAATTGCCAAAACAGCTGAAGGATTTATTTATTATGTATCAAGGGAGGGCGTGACTGGACAGCAAACATCGCTTTCAAATGAGTTAGATTCTCAAGTTGAAAATTTAAAAGAACTCATAGATTTACCCATAGTGGTTGGTTTTGGGATATCAACTCCTGAACAAGCATTCGAAGTAGCAAAAATTGCTGACGGAGTGGTTGTTGGGAGCGCAATTGTAGACTTTATTGATCAAAATAAAGAGTCAGAGAATTTACATGGAAATCTCGAAGATTTTGTAAAACCACTCATAGAAGCATCAAAAGTAAAATAATGATAACTATGAAATTCACAAAAATGAATGGTGCTGGTAACGACTTTGTCATAACTGACAATAGACAATCCAGAACCCAATTCACTTCAGATGATATTGCATTCATTTGTGATAGAAACAGAGGTATAGGTGCAGATGGATTTATGAGTGTTGAACCTCCAGAAAACGAGGGAGATTATAGGATGAGATACTATAATGCTGATGGAAATGAGGCAGAAATGTGTGGAAATGGAGCAAGATGCTTTGCTCGCTTTGTCTTCAATTGTGATAACGAATTCAAGGATTCCATGAAAATTGAAACTATCGCTGGAATAATAAGAGCCAATATAATAAGTGACCTTGTACAAATTCAGCTTAGCAAACCCTTCGACTTAAAATTAAATGATTCAATAACGGTCAATGATTCGAGCGAAAAAATTCACTCATTAAACACCGGTGTACCCCATGCGGTAGTATTTTCTGATAACATAAATGGTATTAACCTCAAAGAAAATGGTTCTCTCATCCGAAATCATTCTCTTTATTCTCCAAATGGAACTAATGTGAATTACGTCCAAATTGATGAAGAGAAAATTTTGTCAATTAGAACATATGAGCGAGGTGTAGAGGATGAAACATTAGCTTGCGGAACTGGAATGGTGGCAAGCGCACTAATTCATCACCAAGTGAATAAAATAACACCACCTGTTCAGGTTAAAGTTAAGGGGGGTGATACTTTAGAAGTATCTTGGGACTATGATGGAAATGAATATTTTAATGTCACATTGACAGGACCAGCACTATCAGTATTTAAAGGAGAAATTAATGTTTGAAGGAGCCCACACCGCTTTAATCACGCCTTTCCTCGATGGGAAGATTGATGAATCATCTCTTAGAGATCTTATTGACTTCCAATTTGATAATGGAATTTCAGGCATTGTACCTTGTGGCACGACAGGTGAATCACCAACCCTATCAAACGATGAACACAAACGTGTTATCGAGATAGCTATAGAAACGACCGCAGGAAGAGGTAAGGTAATTGCTGGCACAGGATCAAATTCAACCCGTGAGGCTATCAACATGACTCAGCATGCGCAGAAGGCTGGTGCTGATGCTGTACTACTCGTATGTCCATATTATAACAAACCTTCACAAGAAGGACTATATCAACATTACAAGGCAATAGCTTCCGAAACTGATTTACCAATAATGCTTTATAGCATTCCAGGCAGATCTGTAATAGAAATCACTGTTGAGACACAGTTAAGACTTCATCAAGATTGCCCAAACATAATGGCTATGAAAGAGGCAGGAGGCAAAGAAACCCGAGTTGAGGAAATAAGAGAACTGCTTCCCAAAGAATATGAAGTTTTAAGTGGTGATGATGCTCTCACTTTACCTTTCATGAAAAAAGGTGCTGTAGGAGTTGTTAGTGTTGCCTCTAATCTTATCCCTAACCAACTCTCGAAACTAGTTTCCCATCTCTTGAATAAAGATTATTCAAATGCTGAAATAGTCGATGATTTCTGTAAGCCGTTATTCCAAGGCCTATTGAGCCTAGACACTAATCCTGTTCCGATAAAAGAAGCTATGGCTCTCACTGGAAAATCCACTAATGAGTTGAGATTGCCTTTAGTCGGATTAAACCATGAGAACAAAAATAAATTAATCGATTTAGTATCTAGACTTAACTTAATAGATGATAAATAAATGAACAATCCGATAAACATTCTTGTTACTGGTTCCAATGGAAGAATGGGTAAAGCCATAATTGATTGCGCCTCAAATCATGATGAGGTCGTAATATCTAAAGGTATCGATCTTGGAGATTCACTGGATGATCATTTAGATGATTGTGATATTGTCATTGATTTTAGCACCCACACTTTTACGGAAGAATTAGTTGATAAATGTTCAGAAAAAGGCAAGCCAATCGTAATTGGCACCACTGGTCACACTGATGAGGAATTAAATCTTATCCAAAGTGCAACAAAAATCATACCTATTGTTATGGCTCCTAATTACAGCATCGGTGTTAATACCCTTTTCTGGTTAACAAGGAAAGCTACCAAAATACTAGGTAGTGACTTTGATTTGGAGGTTGTAGAAATGCACCATCGATTAAAGATTGATGCTCCTAGTGGAACCGCTAGAAAACTTGGGGAAATTCTTGCTGAAACAACAGGTGTATCTTATGCAAAGGATACACTTCATGGACGTCACGGCATAGTTGGGGAAAGAACTAAAAAGGAAATAGGAATGCACTCTATGAGGGGAGGTGATGTTGTAGGTGACCACACAGTTATATACGCAAACGATGGGGAAAGAGTTGAACTAACTCATAAAGCTTCCAGCAGAAATACATTCGCTAATGGTTCTCTTCATGCAGCTAAATGGGTTCATGGCAGATCACCTGGTCTATACGATATGCAGGATGTTCTTGATCTAAATTGAAAACAACCAATAAAGATTTACCCTTTGGAATAGCCTTTGGTTCAAACATTGGCAATCGCCTAGAAAACCTCTCCAAAGCAAAAGAACTTTTATTGGCCAAAAGCTCAAACCCTTCATCATGTATATTTTCAAGCATCTATGAGTCGGCACCAGTAAATTGCTCTGAACCCTGTGGTCCATTTTTAAATGCGACTGCTGAAATGCATTTTGATATTAGTCCAGAACGGCTACTCTATATATGTCTTGATATTGAATTAAATTTCGGCCGCCCTAAAATAAGAAAAAAAAATGAACCGCGAATAATCGACTTAGACATACTTTATGCAGGAAATCTAATACTCAAAACTAATCACTTAAAAATACCTCACCCAGAGATTCTAAACAGAAGATTCGTCCTTGAACCTCTTGCTGAAATTAGACCTAATTTTATTTTACCTAATCAAGTTAAATCAATTATGGAGCACCTCAGCTCACTTAAATCTACTGAACCACCATTAAAACTCATTCAATCAAACTGGTAATTAAATTGAAACTAGACGAATTAAAATATTTAAATTCCAGAATATGTGCTTTAACAGCATATGATTATCCAACCGCCAGAATCCTTGATGAGCTAAATGTTGATATAATTCTTGTGGGCGATTCGCTAGGAATGATGGTATTTGGTCATGAGGATACAACCGATGTCTCTATGGAGATGATGATTCATCACACGAGTGCCTGCAGAAAAGGTGTATCTAAAAATATATTAATAACAGATATGCCATACAATTCATACGAATGTGTGGATACTGCTCTTGAAAATGCTCAAAGGTTGATGAATGCTGGGGCAGATGGAGTTAAGCTTGAGGGTGGGAATAAAATCATCGACCAAATAAAAATTCTGGTGAAGAACGATATTCCTGTAATAGGTCACTTAGGTTTTCTTCCGCAATCTATTAAGGAAGAAAAAACCTACAAAAAGAAAGGTAAAATTGAGACCGAAAAAACGGAAATATATAACGACTCCAAACTTCTGGAATCCGCAGGNGTATCAGCTCTTGTTCTAGAAAGCGTAGAAGAAAAATTAGCNAGGGATATAACTCAAGNACTAAAAATCCCAACAATTGGAATTGGTTCAGGAATTAATTGTAATGGGGAAATTAGAGTGATTAATGATATNATAGGNTCTTATCCATGGTTTAAACCACCCTTTGCAACATCATATTGTTCGGTTTCAGATAATATTACAGAAGCCGTTAGAAAATTTAAAAGAGATATAATAGAAAATACTAATTTATAAATTCTCCAATTTCTCTGTATTTTTTATATCTCTGATCCAACATTTCATCGGTTGATTTGTTTTTGAGCAAATCAATTTCTTCCAGGATAGCTGCCTTTAAATTTTTCGAAGTCGACTTAGGATTTGAGTGTGCACCATGTTTTGGTTCTTTAACAATCTTATCAATAACTCCAAGCTTCTTTAAACTTCTAGCATCAAGCTTCATGGCATTTGCTGCATCTGGTGCATACTTTCGATCTTTCCACAGAATGGCAGCACAGCCCTCTGGACTAATAACAGAATAGTATGAATTCTCCATCATTAGCACTTTGTCGGCAATTCCTATACCTAAAGCACCTCCAGATCCACCTTCACCAATAACCACAGCAACTATTGGAGTTTTTAACATAACCATTTCTCTTAGGTTGAAGGCTATTGATTCGGCAATATTTCTTTCCTCTGCTTCTACTCCAGGATAAGCTCCGGGAGTGTCGATGATTGAAACGATTGGAATCTTGAATTTTTCTGCCATACGCATCATGCGCAATGCTTTTCTATAGCCCTCTGGTCCAGCACATCCAAAATTTCTTTTTAACTTTTCGTCTGTCTCTCTACCCTTTTCATGCCCTATGACCATACATTTAATTCCCTCAATTCGTGCAAAGCCTCCTGGCATAGCCCCATCATCACCTATGTGACGATCTCCATGAATTTCAATAAAATCCTCAAAACAAGAAGCCACGTAATCCAGCATCATTGGTCTATTGGGATGACGAGCCAATTCAACTCTTTTCCATGAAGATATCTGGGCCGTTTTTGATGCTATTTTTTTCTTCGCGGTTTTTTTGGTTGCCATTTTAATTTATTTTAATTTCAACTTCTTACGTAAATATTAATACCAGATTTCAACAAAATCGCCAATTCTTCAAGATCTTCTGAAACGACAAAAAAACCTGTGGTGTATTTGCTATTGTCATTATTTTGATCAACAGAAACAATAGATACTCCTCTTCTTTTTGTTCTAATTTGTTTTTTGGATGAAACATGGTCCTTTGATCCTAATGCCATAAACTTGTTTCCATCTCCGACTACAACACCATGGATTTCTGTATCAAATGATTTTGGCACACCTTGGGGCAACTTATAGCCCTCCAATTTATAATTCTTGAATAATCTATTATCACCAGTTCGTAAACTAATACTAGAAGAATTCAAATTAATCATCACACTAAACTTTAGTTCGCAGACAATTAATCTTTCACCTGGTTGTATATTAGCTCCTAACCTTTTGTTTACTTTAAGAATAAAGCCTGGTGTTGTACCAGATCTCTTTGCAATAGAGTTTAATGCATCTCCCCTTTTAACCTCATACTCAGTTTTAAATTTATTTTCATTTCTTGAGAATAAATTATCACAATTATACTCGCCAAGTATATCATTAGCTTCATCACATTTGCTTGAATCAGGATAAAGTTTCAATAATTCGTGAAGTTTGGATATTCCTTCATATACCCTTTCCTTCCTGATTAATGCCATTGCATCATCATAAAGCGGCAGACCATAGTCGACATCCTTCACAGGCAATTTTTTGAGTTTTTTTACCTCTTGAGAAAGCTGTTTTTTAGGTTCGATCTTGTCCGTCCAAAGATAATTTAGACACACATATGAAAACACTAAAAAACATGCACCCAAAAATGCAAAAAGGAGCCTTATGTAGACTTTCACCTTAATTATAATACTTAAAGCAAGCCTCTTCGTTTAAAATCAAATACATTAATACCCTGAGACTTTCCTATCATCTCCACAGTGAATCTTAACAAACACACCTCCCATGCATCATCAACTCCATGAATTACGGCAGCTAATGGATTTGAACTCGCATTAGCCCTATCTATAACTTTGTCTCGCACCTGATTAAACGGTTCATTAATAATATCCTCTCTAACTTTGTCCTTTCTAAAACTGAAACCATATTTCAATATAGATAGATCAGCCGCATTCTCATGAAGCCACTGGGTAAATGCCTCAGCTTGCTCTCCAAACCCCTCAAATTCTAAATCCGTATATGGATCAGGTTTTATAATAGTTGGACGATCAGCATGTATAACACCCTCCCTAACACGTGTTTCATTTACACTGTCCATTAATTCAGAAATTAAATGAAACTCAAAGGATGTACTACCAAATGTATCGATTCGACGATCGGGCTCTAAAAGGATTTGTGTAAACTCTAGAGCATATTGAATATCGTCTTGAGAATACATTAATTGGTATAAATAGAGTTAGTGCCTCGCAAACTTGAGGCACTAATAATCATTAGATTTCGAGTTAGAGATTACTCTCCGGTTACACCTTCGATGTAACTGACTACAGCACCAACACTTCTAAGATTGTCTGTTTCTTCCTCAGGAACTTCTATACCGAATTCCTCTTCGAAAGCCATTACAAGTTCAACAGTATCTAGTGAATCTGCACCTAAATCTTCAACAAATTTTGCATCAAGCACCACTTTATCCGGAGATGCTCCAAGCTCATTGACTATAATATCTCTAACTTTTTCTTCAACACTGGCCATGAAATTATATTTTAGTTTTGTTAATTGTTATTTTTATAATCCCTTAAATGCCACTTAGCAAATCATTTAATCTTAGTAATTTATTTATAAAATATTCGTAATATTGAACAATAATTTTAATAAATTTTTGACCCAAATAAGAATTAATCTTCTGTCTGTAAAATATTTGGAGCATTTTCGATTAACTCACCCGTAAATTCACTTTTGATTCTCTCTAAAATTTCATCGGCTCCCTTGTACTTAAGGTCGTCGATTACGGCACGAGCAGACAAACCTTTATCGTTAATGTAATAGACATAAGCCAATCCTTTTTTGTTCCACTTACGAGTATCAATTTTTTTGATTTCGTTGAAGGCCACTTGAAAACCATGCTCAGTCGTGAATGATTCATCGTCAGAACTTAAAAATCTTCCTCGATTTATAACCGTAAGCATTAAAACAAAAAGTGAAAAGAGACTTAGAATTGAACCAATAACAATTTGTGCCGTTATTTCTCCAGGATTGTGATATTTGGGATCAGCATTACTCCAACCATCGTTTCCAGACAAAACTCCATACAAAGACCATTTCCTATTAAGATTTGCCGCCTCAAATGCATTGTACAATGATTCGAAATCATTAACTTTGCCGGAAGTTTTTAATGACTCATTCTTATTTAAAGGATATTTTTTTTGTCTGGCAAAATTCTCCCAATTAAGGTTTATCTGCTTTCCTGCAAAAAAAGCCTCTTTTATTTTTTCTTTATCGACCTTCGAAACGGCTCTTTTACCCTCTGTAGAGATCAAATATTCCTCCCACTGCATGGGTAATTTACCATCTTGAAATGATTTTTTTATCAAGAGCGCATCAACTTCTGAAATCTTTATTTCATAACTCTCAATTTCCTTATTGAAATCACTCCACTCTCTTTTTTCCGAACCCGCATCAAATGCAAGCTTAGCTAGGTATATCTTATTTTTATTTGGCCAATTGATAAGGCCATCGTAATAAAACCATGCACCTGCCCCTGCTAACAAGATGAACATTAAAGCCATTCGGCGGAAATACCAAAATCCAACATTACAGGTTATTTGATCTGAATGACCCATTTATAATGAGTTAATATCAAGAATTGATTGAATCAAGTACTCAGTTACTTGTATATCGATTATCACAAAGTAAACTATTATCTAATAATGAGTTTTAATGAAACATTTGATAATTTAAGCAATAATATCAATGCAAATTTAAGAAGATTTATTGAACTTTTGTCTTCTGATAATGATGAACATTTAGACAACTTGGTCAACGAGTCCACAAAGACGACCAAACAAAACTTTGGTAATACAATGCGACTTTTTGCTCCTTTGTATCTCTCAAATGAATGTATTAACGACTGTACTTATTGCGGTTTTTCAAGAAGCAATCCAATTCTGAGAGTCACCCTAAGCGTCGATCAAGTTTTGGCAGAGGCAAAACATTTACACGAACAAGGATTCAGAAGCATTCTTCTTGTTGCAGGAGAACATCCTAAATTTGTATCTAGTGGATACTTAGAAGAATGTATAGGGGCCATAAAGAATTTATTTCCATCAATTGCTCTTGAGATTGCACCTATGAATGAAGATGAATACATCAAGTTAGTAAGAGCAGGGTGTGAGGCACTGGTTGTTTACCAAGAAACATATAACAAAAAAGTCTATAAAGAATTACACACTCTAGGTCCAAAAAAAGATTTCAGCTGGCGGATAGATTGCCCAGAGCGAGCATACAATGCAGGTTTTAGGCGCATCGGAATTGGTTCCTTATTCGGCTTAAGCGACTGGAAAAAGGAAGCTCTGTCGTTGGCGGCTCATTTGGATTATCTAAAAAGAAAATGCTGGGCTGCAAGTTATACCGTAAGCTTTCCCAGAATACGCCCTTCAGCAGGAGGATTTACACCATCGCACTCTTTAAATGATAGAGATTTCATAAAACTTGTTTGCGCATTTAGAATTTGCTTCCCCGACGTTGGCATCGTTTTAAGTACTCGTGAATCTGAAAAATTTCGTGACTACCTATTTTCTATTGGAATAACAATGATTAGTGCTGGAAGCCACACCGAACCAGGAGGGTATACTGGAAAAGGAAAAGATGATCTCCATTATACGATAAAAGGTAGAAGAGTGGAAATCCAAGATGCCGTAGACATTAAACCCTGTGGTGCAAATTCTGCGACTCAACAATTTGAAATTAATGACAACCGTTCACCTAAAGAAATCTGTAGAATGCTTCAACTAAAGGACCTTGATCCAGTGTGGAAAGACTGGGATTCTTCGATACTTAGTAATTAATTGATTTAAAAATGAAAATTACAATCAACGGTAATGAATATTTTAAATTCGAGACCGGCATCAATGTACATGACTTAATTCAAAAGTTAAACCTCAGTGACAAACAAATAATTGTAGAGCTCAACCAAATTGCTTTAATGCAAAAAGATTACAAAACCAGCCTTCTCAATGATGGTGATATAATTGAAATAGTTCAAATTGCTGCGGGAGGTTAACAAAATAGTTTTTTACTAGTAAAATAACAACAGAACGTTAGGATATGTTAGAATGAGCGAACCCAATGAGTCCAAAAACATTCCGTCTGACTTCCAAAAAGCTGTTACTTGGAAAGCAATAACCGGTGTTTCCTTCGCTATAATTTTTCTTCTATTAATCAGTTCTATTTTTATTTTAGGAAAGTTTCTCAATATTCTTCAACCTGTTCTTGTTCCCGTAGCGATAGCTGCGATACTTTCTTACCTTCTCTCCCCTTTGGTACATTGGATTAGAAAAAAGGCACTACGAGAACATAAACTCTCGAGAACTCGTGCTATCCTTTTGGTTTATTCTGCTCTAACCATTTTTTTCACTGTAATTGCCCTTATGGTTATCATCCCTGCTTCCAGTCAATTAAATGAATTAATTCAGGATAGAGAAAAAATTATAAAGAATGCACAAAAAAAACTATCTAGCTTTAGCAACGTAATTGAATCCTTCAACGCGTCATCAGATAAAACAACAATACAACCGGATAAAACAGACGATGAAGCGATCAACAATCTTCTTTGGAACAAGCTAGTTGATTGGATCAAAAATCCAGAAACCAGTCAAAAACTTGTAGGATTTCTTGGCAAAACAGCCAACGGTTTTGTTGGCATCCTCGGCTATGCTTTAGGGTTAATTCTTGTTCCTGTATATCTTTTCTTTTTTCTCAGAGACTCTGCTTTCATTGAAAGAAATTGGGATATGATAATCCCTTTAAAGAACTCAACATTAAAAGATGAAATTGTAAGCCTAATCAAAGAAATCAATGGCTACATTGTCGCATATTTTAGAGGCCAGGTGCTTGTCAGCGTAATTGATGGAGCTTTAACAGGTATCATATTAATGTTACTTGGTTTAGATTATGCTCTAGTCATCGGAGTATCATTGGCTATTTTTGGTGTGATTCCTTTTGTTGGATTTATCATCACCGCTATTCCCGCACTATTAATAGCCGCAGGTCAAGATGGCGGACCAGGCCCTCTTTGGGTTCTTATAGTATTCATAGCCGTTCAACAATTTGATGGCTTTTTTATTCAACCTAAAATTGTTGGTGAATCAGTTGGCCTTCATCCACTAACGGTAATATTCTCGGTTCTATGCTGGTCACTCTTAATTGGGGGTATACTAGGAGCCCTGTTGGCAGTCCCTTTAACAGCATCGATCAAAGTTTTGTTTCGACGTTACGTTTGGGAAAACAAAATTAAAAACAAATTCGGTGAAAAAATTGAAGCATCTCCCACATAAATAGATACATTAAATCTAAATATGTCAGTGGATACGGCAAAGCTAAAAGACCAAGTAGAACAAACTTCAACATGGATTGCTCCTCTGAAAGAGGAAATGTCACAGGTATTAGTTGGTCAAGATTCGCTTGTTAATAATTTGATTATAGGTCTTCTAACTAGAGGACACCTTTTGATTGAAGGCGTGCCAGGTTTGGCAAAAACACTAACTGTTAATGCTTTAGCAGGCTGTATTGGTGTCGACTTCAAAAGAATTCAATTCACACCTGATCTTTTGCCAGCTGACGTGGTTGGAACATTAATTTACACCCCACAAAGTGGTGAATTTAAACCAAAATTGGGTCCAGTTTTTACAAATTTGCTTCTTGCAGATGAGATTAATCGTGCGCCAGCCAAAGTTCAAAGTGCCCTTTTAGAATCAATGCAGGAACGACAAGTTACTATTGGAGACAAAACCTATAATCTGCCGGATCCATTTCTAGTAATGGCTACGCAAAACCCTTTAGATCAAGAAGGGACATATCAATTACCCGAAGCACAGTTGGATAGGTTTATCGTTAAAACGATTGTAGATTACCCTAATCGCCAAGAGGAAATTGAGATAATCAATCGAATGGGAGTTTCTGAATCAAAGTTAAAGACTAAAAAAGTCCTAACAAAAGAAGATATTACTGACTCCAGAAAAGTTACAGACTCAATTTATATTGAAGATAGCATCAAAGATTACATTGTGTCCTTAGTTTTAAGCACAAGAAACAGCACTTCTACTGAGTCGAAAATTAAGGGAATGATTAGGTGTGGTGCCTCCCCAAGAGCAACCATCAATTTTATTCTTGCATCAAAAGCAACAGCCTTCATTAATGGCCGTGGTTATGTTATTCCGAACGATGTAAAAACAGTCGCTCATGATATCTTAAGGCATAGAATTTTGCTCACTTATGAAGCTGAGGCAGAACAAATAACCTCAGAGGACATCATTGAACAAATACTTAACTCAGTTGATGTTCCATAAATATGATTTCCCTAAGTGATTTAATTAAGGAATCCCGAAAAATAGAGATCAAGGCCAAGGGATTAGTAGATGACAATCTTAATGGTGAATACAAAACTGCCTTCAAAGGAAGAGGTATAGATTTCCATGATCTTCGAGAATACAGCCATGGAGATGAGGTTCGAACAATTGACTGGAATACAACCGCACGAACAGGAGAACCTTATGTAAAACAATTTGTTGAGCAGAGGGAATTAACTATTTACATAGCTATTGATATAAGCAAATCGAATAATTATGGAAGCGTCATTAAAAGTCGCCATCACTTAGCAGCGTTAATATCTGCTATTTTATCTCGTAGCGCTACAAAAAATGGCGACCGTGTAGGATTCGTACTTTTCGGTGATAAAATAGAACAATACTCTGAACCGCAGAAGGGTTTACCAAACAGCATGAAAATGCTTCGAAAATTACTTAAATCAGATTGCATGACATCAACAAGCAGACCCGATTTAGCTTTGGAGTTTATAATGAAACGACAAAAAAAGCGTGCAATGATATTTTTAATATCGGATTTTTTATGCCCTGAATTTGAAAATTCATTGAAGGTTTGTTCATTCAAAAATGAAATTATTTCAATCCAGATTATTGATCCAACAGAAATTGAATTACCAAACGTTGGAAAAGTTTATCTCAGCAACCCTGAAAATGATAAAACTTATCTTGTGGATACAAGTAACAAAAATTTTAGAAACAATTTCAAAAAAACAAGAGATCTATGGCAAACGAAATTAGATAAATTATTTAAGTCCAGCAATGTCGATCACATCAAACTCGTAAACGATGCGGATTGCGATCCGGCAAAAACACTTAAAGCTCTATTTAAATCCAGAGCTTCCAGTAAAGCTTAATTTTCTATAGACTCAATGAAATCTTCGGGACTCGAAGTTGATCCATTTACATCGGCATTATTACTTCCCTCTCTAAGTTTATCCAATGTTTCCGACCTAACTCCGGATCCAGTTGGATTGCTTAATCCTCTTAATTGAGAGGCCTTCATATTATTTTTCAATCGTTCTTCATCGAAATCGGTCGTCAATAATTCGGCTGTAAAATGAGAAAAGAAACCTGATCCCATAAAAAGAATAATTCCCACCAACAACACTTCACCAGCTCTTGGCCTTAGGCGGGGATTTCTATGTCTTTTGGCGTAAAACATCAAAACACCAATCGAAACAACAGAACAGATGCCCATTATAAGGTAAAAATATTTTGGAAAATCAATCACACTNAGAATATGACATAATCTCNAGGACAAGCCAAAAAAAACAATATTAATTGAAAAGATATTAATGAAACTCTGGTAATTAACATATAGTTANCGGTCCCCCTTCAAATGAGTAAAACAATTCTAAATCATCCCAAAGGTTTTAGACCAGGCCCTTACGAGTATCACGAAGAAATAATCATCAAAATACAGAACCTAACGAATACAGGTCTTGGCGTGGGGAGAGATCAAGATAATTGGGTTGTTTTTGTACCGTTTTGTATACCTGGAGAGAAAGTTAAGGCTAGAATATTTCGAAACCATAAAAATCACAGTGAAGCTGATTTAATTGAGGTTCTAAAATCCTCAGAAGATCGCGTCACACCTAAATGTAAGTATTACAGTGAATGCGGAGGCTGTCAGTACCAACATATAAAATATGAAGAACAACTTCATTGGAAAAAACAGCAAGTTGTCGAACTTCTAAAACATATGACCGGAACAAACTCCAAGGTGTGCGAGGTGGTCCCTTCGCCAATTCATTATCATTATAGATCAAAAATAACACCTCATTTCAACAAACCGAAAAATGGAAAAATTGGCCCAATAGGATTTCAACAGTACGGAAGAAGATCACTTGTTGATATAGATTCATGTGAAATTGCAAAAAAAGATATCAATACCTCATTGAAGAAAATAAGAGACGATATCCTTGAAAAGGCATCATCTTATAAAAAAGGGTCAACAATTTTAATACGGTCTGACATTAATGATCAAATTCACACAAGCTCAGATTCAATAGCAGAGGAGGTCGTTGAAGATATTAAATTTCATTTTACGGCAGGTAGTTTTTTTCAAAACAACCCCTTTATACTTAATCAATTTACCAAACATGTTAGAAATGAGGCCAAATCAAAAAAATCTAAATATCTCATTGATGCTTATTGTGGAGCAGGACTATTTGCATTAACAAGCGCGAGTGCTTTTGAAGAAGTAACCGGTATCGAAATTTCAGAAAGCTCAATATTCTGGGCCAAAAAAAACTTATCAAACAATTCAATCGATAACGTGAAATTTATTACAGGTGAAATTGAAAAATTCTTTGAACAAGTTTCATACAAAGGCAATGAAACAAGCGTTATTATTGATCCACCTAGAAAGGGGTGTAGCGAAAATTTCCTACAACAGCTTTTTGTTTTTAAACCACAAAAAGTTGTTTACGTTTCTTGTAACCCAGCCACTCAGATGAGAGATCTAAATTTATTTATTCAGAATGGCTATAAGCTCACACGCACACAACCATTTGATCTTTTTCCGCAAACAAGACATTTAGAGTGTATCATGACACTTGAACAATCACATACTATTTGATTTCAGATTTTAACATTGATAACCATGCAAGGATAAATGAAAGCCCACCAAAAGGAGTAATTACGCCAACCCACTTCCATTCAAATATTGAAAGAACATATAAACTACCTGAAAAAAGTAATAGTCCTATAATACAAAAAATATATGAAAGCTTGTTGAATATTGCATTAGTAAAGGTCAAAAATACTAGTAGAAGAGCATGTATTAAATGATAAAAAACTGCAGTTTTCCACACTGATACATATCCATTGGCTTCAAGAAGCTCCTTTAAACCATGAGAACCAAATGCTCCCAATAAAATACCAACAGCTCCAATCACTGGAGTTGCTTTTTTTGCCCAAACCGGTGTGTTGTTACTCAGACTCATGTTCTATCTAAATTAAAGATTGATAGAAATAATTACAAAAACAATTTTTTTAAAATACACAAACAAATGAAAGTAACTTTTTTAGATGCCTCTACAGTGGATGCTGGTGATATTAATTTTGACGGCATTAATGAATTTGGTGAACTAACAACCTATAAAACAACATCTAAACATGAGACTTTAGATCGCATAATTGATTCAGATATTATTATTACAAACAAAGTAATCATTGATAAACCAGTTATTGAGGCCTCCAAAAATCTTAAATTGATTATTGTCAGTGCCACAGGCTATAACAACGTAGATGTAACAGCGGCAAAAGAAAAAGACATTAAAGTTTGCAACGTCGTTGATTATTCAACTCCAATCGTTGCACAACACACAATATCATTAATATTAAATCTACTAGGCCAAACCCACAAATATTTGGACGAGAAAAACCTTTGGCCAGATAGCCCTATATTCACAAGATTAGATCATACAGTAACTGAAATATATGGAAAAATTCTTGGTATAGTGGGCGTAGGAAATATCGGATCAAGAGTTGGCGAAATTGCACAATCCATGGGAATGAAAATCCAGGTCCTTGCTCGCAAGGGTTCAAATAATATAATACATCCTGAATGGAAAAGGCTAGACCCACAATTATTTTTCAGCAGCAGTGATATAATTACTCTTCATTGCCCTCTTACTGAATCCAATGAGAAAATCATCAACAGTAATTCCCTATCATTAATGCAAAACACCTCGCACCTCATTAACACTAGCAGAGGCGGGTTGATAGATGAACAGGCATTAGCCAACGCTCTAATTAATAAAGAAATCGCTGGAGCAGCAATTGATGTTTTAACAGAGGAACCTCCACCAAGAAGCCACTGTTTGATGAATAGCTCCATTCCAAACTTATTAATAACACCACACATTGCTTGGATTTCAATTGAATCAAGGAAACGTCTGATTGAGGGCGTAGTCAAAAACATCAAAGCCTTTGTTGAAGGCTCACCTATTAATGAGGTAAATTAGCCAAAAAGGATGAATTTGTATCCTATTAAGGTTCAATTTTTTTTAAGCTATGGAGCTTTAGGCAGCATTGGGCCATTGATGGCTTTAATTTTGAAAGAATCCAAAGACTTCAGCCCGAGGCAAATCGCTTTAACCTTATCGCTATCAAGTCTTGGGATGCTTTTTACTCCGGCGTTTATGACTTATCTTGCTGACAAATCCGTTGACACCAGAAAAATTTTACGGTGGTCATTTGCTGTGACTACATTCTCCTTGATTTCATTATATTATTTGATCAATCCAATTCAAATAACTTTGGCTTGGACCTTATATAGTGTAGCCTTCGTACCCGTTTTACCATTACTTGATGGATACTTTTTCAATTATAAACGCTCAATGGAATTAAAAGGTTATCCATGTGTTGAATATAACAAAATTAGAATATGGGGTTCGATTGGCTTTATCGCCCCAAGCTGTATTTTATTTTTCATTTTAAGCGGAAATAAATCTATAGCTAATTCCCTTTGGTGCGCAGTTTTGTTCTGTTTTTTATCTTATGTTTTTACGTTCTTTATGGACAACAATTCTTCTCAGGAAAAGTCTTCTACAAAAAAACCAACAAGAGAATCATTCAAAGTGTTACTATCACCTAGCATGATTCCATTTTGTATCGGAATTTTCTTAGCATATACAGCTGCAAATTGTTACTTTCCTTATCTTTCCGTTTTCTTCAAAGAGCATATTGGAATTAAGAATAATTTAATCACTGTCATTACATCCGTAGGAGTGGCTATAGAAATAATTTATATTTCGAATCTAAATTTCATCAGAAAATTCATAAGTATTAGAGCAATAACTGCGATTGGACTCGGGTCAATGGCTATACGACTTGCACTTTTAGCTACATTCCCAGAATTAGAAGTAGCCATAATAATTCAAATATTTCACGGTCTTGAAATACTCTCAATGTTTGTATTACCCATAATGTATTTGGACCAGGTAGCGGGGCCAGGTTTTCGAAATTCTATTCAAGGGGCATTTACAATATTGATTACAGTTCCATCTAGATTGGTTGGATTTTTATTAGCAGGTGAAATCGCAAGAGCAATGGGATCAAAAGAAGTTTTGTATGTAAGTTCAATACTATGCGCTATGGGCATGATTGCGATATCAGTTTTCTTTAAAGAAAAAACGAGATCCTCCAGCCACTAAGGGTCATTATTTGTGGAGATCAGCCTTTCAAATTCAGATTTTATTTTTTTTATAACAGGGCTTGATGTCCCAGAAAGGCTAGTTCCATTCACTGAGTCGATCGCTTGGACCTCTCTCAACGTTGAAGTCAAAAATGCAAATTCAACACCTTCTAATAATTCTAATTTGATATTTTCCTCAAATACTGGGATGTCTAATTTGTTACAAATTTCGATAACTAAAGACCTTGTTACTCCTGCCAAACATCCAGAAGAAAGTGGAGGGGTGATCAACTTTTGGGAATGAAAAACGAATATGTTACTTCCAGTGCCCTCGCACAGATCTCCAGACACGTTCCCAAATATGGCCTCCCTAGCTCCTTGGGAATGAGCATCAGCTAACGCAATGACGTTCTCACCATAGGATGTTGTTTTGAGCCCAGCTAAAGCACCATGTTGATTGCGAGGATATGAAACAGTAATCACACGACTAGTTTCTGGTTGAATGGGAGCCAATGAACTAGCAATAATGATATTTTCCGCCGCGTCTCCCTTTTCCGAACCTAATGGAGAAGGCCCCCCCGTAATTGTAATTCTTAGCCTTGAAGGAAATAAATTATTTTTTTTCAAAACTTCAATACATGCATCCCTGAGCAATTCAAATTCAGGGACCTTGAGACTAAAGGCACTAGCTGATTTTTTCAGCCTATTGTAGTGTCGGGTAAAAGCAAATGGCACAGAATTATAGGCAATCATAGTCTCGAAAACACCGTCACCAGTCAACAAGCCATGATCAAAAACAGATACATGAGCCTTGTCCTCATCTATTAGAGAACCATTAATCCAAATAGTTTTTGCTTTATCATCAGCTGTATGTTCCATGAATTATTATATATAGGTATATTACGATACTAATGAGTGATTTCTATCACATTGGTCTATATTCTACTAATTTAAATTTCGACGATCTTTCTAAATGAACTACGCGATCATTACTGCAGTGCTTTTCGCATTTTCAGCTATCTGTAATACAAGAGTATCTCGTGGAATGGACCAAATAACGGCTAATCTTATCAGATTAGCCATCGCTACTTTAATTCTAGGAATAATAACATTTATTCATTATCCACAAAGTTTTCATGCTCAAGCTATGCCCGTGCTCGCTTTGAGTGGATTAATAGGATTTGGAGTGGGCGACATTGCTTTATTCTTAGCACTTTCAAAAATAGGCTCAAGACTAACTATCCTAATTAATTTTTGTACAGCAACCATCATTGGTGCTTTTGCAGACACTTTCTTTTTAGGTGAATCCCTAAAATCTGAAACCTGGCTGTTTATATTTTTCATACTCACTGGTTTAACCCTTGTACTTTTTCCATTTGGCAATGGCTCCGAAAAAAACAGCGAGAGAAAATTAGGAATTATATCTGCTTTTGTGGCAGGACTCGGTCAGGGACTCGGCGCAACGACAAGCAGAATTGCAGATGAAATCGCCATAAAAGATGACATCGTCATTACAGGGATCAGTCAGGCTTTTCAGCGAGTTTGTGCAGGAATGCTTTTCTTATCCCTCATTTATCTGATAAAGAAAAAATTTATTAAGCCTCAAAACCAAATTCAAAATTATAAATTAGCTCCTTGGTTAATCCTAGCTGCATTGTTTGGGCCAGTGCTTGGCGTTGCATACTTCCAAGAAGCTTTAAGAAAAATGAGCAGTGGTGAGACGATGGCAATCGTTTCAACTAGCCCTCTAATTTTAATTCCTTTGGCCTACATTTTTGAAGGAGACATTCCGAGTAAAAAATCCATCTTCGCATCACTTTTGGCGATCTCAGGGGTTATCGGAATTTCACTGAACCTGTGAATTAATAGATTTCTTTACCTATTAAATCCTTTAAACGTATTTTTAAATCGTTAATCCCTTCTCCAGAAAGTGCTGAAACTGAAATGATCTCTGTTTTGGAAAATCGATTCTCTAAAATTTTTAGATTATCCTTAGCACCCTCAACATCAATCTTATTGGCAATGATTAGCCATTGTCTTGAGGAAAGTTCCTCCGAATACATTTTGATTTCTTTTCGCAATGTTTCTATATCCTCAACTGGATCTCTCATATCTACTCCAGCAACATCAACTACAAAAAGTAAAACTTCACAACGCATGATATGCCTTAGAAAATTATGTCCAAGGCCAACGTTCTGATGCGCTCCTTCGATAAGACCAGGTATATCAGCAAGAGAAGCTCTAACAATGTTACTGAATTCAATTACACCAATTGATGGCTGAAGAGTAGTAAAAGGGTAATTTGCCACCTTTGGCTTTGCCTCGGACAGGACTCCCAACAAACTCGATTTGCCAGCATTAGGAAAACCAACAAATCCTCCATCTGCAATCTGACGGAGCTCCAAATAATAATAACCGCTTTCACCTTTTTCTCCAAGAGTATGTTCTTGAGGTGCCTGATTAGTTGGCGATTTAAAATGAACGTTTCCTTTCCCCCCCTTACCGGCTTTAGCGAGGATAAATTCTTGAGAATTTTCCGTAAGATCAGCAATAGGTTCAGATTCTTTTTTTATTTCCTCGATAGTAAGCCCTTCCTCATCGGCCCGATAAATGAGGGTGCCTTGAGGAACTTTTATAATTAAATCACTTGCAGACCTACCCTTCTTTTCACGTCCTTGCCCATGTCCACCGGACTTAGCAATCATGCGAGAATTAAAAAATAAATGAGTGAGATTGTCTGTATCATTGACTGCTTTAATAATCACATGTCCGCCATCGCCACCGTCTCCACCATCAGGTCCACCCTTTGGGACATATTTTTCTCGTCGAAAGTGTACAATTCCATTCCCACCGTCTCCAGCCCTTGCAAAAACACGCACATGGTCAACAAATTGCCTCTTTTTCAAATTATATAATTTTTAAAATTTTTAAAACAGTACCAATAATTATAGTGATAAACAGGAAATCAACGAACTTCTTCATAAAGAATAAATTTTTTTTAATAAAACTTTCCGCATACTCTGAAGAAACAGCATGAAAATGTGCTAAAGATTATTACATATATATATTATTATTCATATGGTCATATAGAATCCATCAATGCCTAAATCATCTAAGCTACCACTTCTCTTATCGTCATTGTTCATTTTTCTCTTCTCAAATGGTTCAGAGTTACATGCAGACATTCTCCAATACTTCAAAAAAGATCTCTCTAAAGTCCCATCTCGAGAAAAACTTACCGCTCAAGAACCTGTCGCAAAAAATGAGTTAACGAAAGCGTTAGAAAATGAAAAAAAGGGGCGCACAAAAGCTGCCTTTAATACACATAGGAAAATCATTAAAAAATTTCCGTTTACATCATCAGCTGCAGAAAGCCAATTTAAGATCGGTGAATATTTTATGAATGACGGCAAAGAAAAAAAAGCCTTTGAGGCCTTTCAAACTTTTATCGATAAACACAAATCTAGTGATTCCTACATACAAGCCGTTTCAAATCAATATAAAATTGCAAGCAGTGTTCTTACGAAGAAAAAACAAAAGAAACTAAAAATATTACCTGATAGCGTAAGAGACTCAGAACTATTGGAATGGTTTCAGGCAATCATTGAAAACGCACCCTTTTCCGAATATTCTCCATTAGCACAATTCGCACTGGCTGAGTCTTATCAAAAAGATAAAAAGATATCACTGGCTATTGCATCATACCAAAAGCTTGTAGATAAGTATCCAAATCACAAACTGTCTCCTGAAGCTCAATATAGGATTGGAGACATTGCGAGAAAGCAGATTAACCTGGGCAGTAGAGACGCAGCAAATATTACCCATGCAAAAAACGCAATGGAGGATGTTATAGTTGCCTACGAAAATAGCCCAAGAGCTAAAGAAGCAGAAATAGCTCTCAAGCAATTGAGTTCAATGGAAGAAACTCAATATTACGAAACAGGAATTTTCTACGAAAAACAAAATCAATTAAGAAGTGCAGTCATTTATTATGAAAAGGCTGCTAAATCAAAAGACAAAGCGCTCAGAGAATTAGCACTCAAAAGAATTAACCTGATAAGTCAAAACTCTGAGATAAAGAGTTCTTCAGAGAAAAAAAATCCATTAACAGAAAAAACCTCGTCCACCAACAAGAAAAAGGAGTCTATTGGAGTTAAGACTGACACTAAAAAAATTGATACAACAACTCCGGATATAGAGGAGGGCCCAATCATATTACCTCCCCCACCAAAGCAATCTTAATAAATTTGTGTCCTGCGCTTTGAAAACATAACCAATTATAAAATGATAAAACTCTCATTGTTAATTAGTATTATTTTTCAGATCTTTTTGTTTGCATCATGCACAAGTTACAGACTCGGTAACAACAAGCCGGTAAAATTCGAATCAATCGAAAGCATCTCTGTGCCTATAGTCAAAAGCAATATAACAAAACCAAGATTGCAAACACTAGTAACAAACTCAATTATCAAATCAATTCAGGAAAAAGGTGCTTATAAGATAAAGAAAGAAAATGATTCAGATGCATCTTTATACGGTAAAATCATCAGTATTGATCGAAAACAACTTAGAGCTAATAGAGAAAACGTACTCAGAACTACTGAAATGGAATTTACTATTGAATTGGAGTACGAAATCATAAATAACTCTAATGGGGTAACGATTGCAAAAGGGACGACTAAAGGTAAATCAAGTTCTTATTTAAATGCCAATTTTCAGTTAACTGAAAATCACTCACTGAGAAACGCAGCTGACCAATTGGCAATATCCCTAGCTAACATATTAAGTGAAGGCTATTAACTTTTAGATGCTACCAGCACAAGGAAAACTAATAATTATATCCACCCCTATAGGGAATCTCGATGACATATCGATTAGGGCAATCAACTCCTTAAAATCTTCAGATCTTATTGCATGTGAAAACACAAAGCACAGCAGTATTCTTTTAAATAAATATGGAATAAAGACTAAAAAAATTAGCCTACACAAATTCAATGAAACATCTAGAATTGAGGGGATTATTAAAGCCATTGATGACGGCAAAACCGTTGCATATATTTCAGATGCAGGGACACCACTGATATCGGACCCAGGAGCTAGACTTGTAAATAAAATCGCTAATGCTAATCATGACATCCAAGTGATACCAGGTGCATCTGCAGTGACCTGTGCCATAGCTGGTTCAGGGCTGCCGGCAAACAAATTTTATTTTGGAGGATTTTTATCAACAAAAAAAGGCGCTAGATCAAACGAGCTTGAAGAAGCTCTTTTGAGAGAAGAAACCTCAGTTTTTTTTGAGAGCCCACATAGAATAAAATCTACATTAGAAATCTTAGCTGAAAAATCCCCTCAAAGACAAATTGTACTGGCGAGAGAAATGACAAAAAAATTTGAAGAATTCATTAGAGGCACTGCTGATGAAATTAAA
>NZSO01000068.1 GCA_002696885.1 Verrucomicrobiales bacterium
AACAGCTAACGCATTAAAAAAATAAATTAAATAAACAAAAAATGGATACATTAATTTAACTTTTAAGGTTACTATTATAGACAAATGACCTAATCTTCTGAAGCGCCCTGAACGGATCGATAATATTGCTCAACTAGAATTTTGTACCTTGCCGGGTATTTGGACTTCAGTGCTCCAAGCGCTTCAGCGCCTCTGTCCCTTTTTCTCAAATCATCCCAAGCACTTTCTGCGGCCCCTCTCACTCTTCGAACGACACGAGGCGCTGTTTGAGCGTTGGGATTCCCTTGTTGTGAATTGTTTTGCCCATTACCTTGACCGTTTCCAGCTTGGCCAGAAGAATTGCCCTGACTCGGAGATGAGTTCGGGTTTGGCGGAGGTGGATTCTCTTGTTCCTCTGCGCGTTTAATTAATTCATCCAACATTTCGACAATTCTGCCCTGAGCCACTTGCGTATTTTCACCAACATCCTCAAGGTCTAACTTTCTCCTAGAAAACTCCATATGGGTTGCCACATCATCAATACTTCCGCGATTAATTCTTTCAAGGGAAGCAATTATATCCAAAGCTGCTCCAATCAAACGAGGTGATTCATCAGGAAAATTATCAACAAAATCATTAAGTGAATCCGAAGCAGCCGTTCTTTGCAGCATATTAGAATAACAAAGACCTTTGTAGTATAAAACCTCACCGTACCTCAATGTATTATTTTTCAATTTGATTCTTATCTTCTCGAGATTAGGCAATGACTCTTCATAACGCCCCTCACCAATTAACAATCTGGACAAATAATATAATGACTCAGCTTCAAGAAAATTGTCCTCAGTGTCTGAAATTTTTGACAATTGATCAATACCCACTGAAGGGTCATCAGCCGCACTCATTAGTGCTTTTGCAAAGTCTGGATAGATTCTACGAAGTGGAGCAGTAAGAGCATTGGATTCTATTAGATTTTCTTGAAGGGCTGTTGATAGAGCATCTTTCTCGTTTGGATAAAGCTCTATAAAACTTTCAACAACTTGATTTTTTGAATAATCAGTATCGTCTGCTTTCAAGCATCCAAGGATAGAAAATTTTACAATTAGGAAAACTAGGATTTTTTTCATTTCTTATAATTAAATAAAAATACTACTGTAAAACTAATCAATCTCAGACTCTAGAGGCTGTTGTCCTCTGGCAGCCAGTTCTCTAGCAGATTCAGTCACCTTTTTTTGTAATATTGTTACTTCATTGACTTGCCGTTTAAGAACATCATTTTTAACCTCTTCGTTATTTAGTTGCATTTCGAAATCAACAGTCCGTCTGTTAATTCGCAATTGGGTTAGTCGCAATAATTTCAACTCAGCACTAGGAGGAAGGAGATTTTGCTGTTGATTCTGTTGATTCTGTTGATTTTGCTGTTGATTTTGTTGGTCCTGCTTTTGTTCCTCCATTTTCTGAGCAATTTTCACAGCATCAATTAACTCTTGAAGAGTTAGCTCAACTTCTTTTTGCGATCTCTGAACAAAAACACCTGTTTCGTTTCCATCTACCATATCCGCTATCGCCAATAAATCATTTTGCATTCCTTCTACAACATTTCTCACTACAACACTCGATCCCTCATCATTTAATAAATTCACAGCTTCTTCAGATTTCTCAGAAAGTTTTCTTTCAAGAATTTCAACTGACCGCAATTCTATTCTATCTGCTCTTTTTAGTCGACCATCTTGAATCTTTCTCTTTTCATCTAGCACTAAAACCTTCGAAGAGCCCTGCCTTTGCTTTTCTAGCATTTCAGAAAACATTTGCTCCAGTTGAACAAGTGCTTCCATTTTTTCTTGTTGTTGCAATTCATCTAATTGTTTATCTATCTCATCTCTGGCCCGATTAAGATCTTCAATCGCATCTTTTTGTTGTTGAGCAGCCTGACCTGGCTTGCCCTGAGCAAGTTGACCCGATGCCGAATCCATTTTTTCTTTGGCCGAATCAATTGCATCTTGCGCTTTTTCTTGCCCCTCCTTTAAGGGATCCTGTTGTTGATTTGAGCCCTCATCAGATTTATTTTCTTCATCGATATTTTGAGAAAGCTGTGCTGTTTTATCAGCAGTTTCTTTTTGCCCCTCTTTCAAACCTTCCAAGTCTTCAGGGTCAATACCTGCAACCCGATTCCTTTCTTCTTCAAGATCATTCAACGCTTTTTGCATATTATCAATAGCTTTGCTTTCAGCATCAGCTGCGAGCTTTCCTTTTCCCTCTCCTAATTTTTTTTCCGCAAGCTTCTGATCATCAATTGCATCTTTGATTAAATCAGATGGCTCACTCTCATCACTTTCTTCATCTTTATCGCTATTACTATTTTCATCTTCCTTAGACAATAAATCTTGTAATTTTTCTGTATCCTTCCTCAACTGATTTTGGTCGTCTGCAATTTTGTCCAGGCTTTCAATTCCGTTAACTGACTCTTTCTCAGTTGCATCTTTAATGTTTTTTTGTTTATCAATTAGTTTTTTTAGCTCCGCTATATTACGATCCATCTCTTCAAGAACTTTATCCTTTTCGGCACGAAGCTCACTTTCATCTTTAAGTTCACTTTCATCTTGAATGAGTGATTCAATTTCAGCTTTCCACCTCTTTAACTTTTCGACCTCTTTTTTAATTCTATCTTTCTCAGAATCATCTTTAAGAAGAAATTCAATTAAGCCCTTAATGTCATCAATTGTCTTCTTTTGCTCTTCATTTGCACTATCCAACTTTGACAAATCAAGTAACTTCGTTATGTCATCCATCCTTTTTTCAAGAAGAAGATCCTTAGAAGTTTTGAAAGCATCCACTAATTTGGTTGCTTGCTCAGGATTCTCCTCTTGTATTAACTTCGCTAAATCAGTGAATTGGTTTTCAAGCTCAGCAACCATTCTCTTTATACTCTGCTGGCGCACACCTAGTGGTGTTGATTTTGTCTCTCCACTTTCAACATCAGATAAAAAAGCCTCTTCCGCTTTGGACTCAATCGTCAATGATAACAAAAAACAACCAGTTAAAACTTTAAAAAAGTTATCATATGTAATGCTCTTCATTTTTATGTTGAATATAAATTTTAGAATAATCATTTCTCAATTATTTGCTTTTTATCATCTACCGGATCGCTTCTTTTTTCCTCAATAACATTTTTAAGAGACTCCTCTTTTGCTTTTGTCGTCATTTTATTCATTCTTTCCTGAGCTCTCTGTATTTCATACAACAAATTCAGTGCTTGTTGGTAGCCTTCGTTCCTAACCATATGTATTAAAACCTCTCTTAGAGTTTGAATGACATACAGTTGAGACTCATTTATAGCCTTAAATTTAACGCTTCTCAATTCTTTATCATTAATCCTTCTTACTTCATCCAATTCAATAGCAATCGAAGGTAATGATTGGCTTGTTAAAATAACCAAAGGGTCGATCACCTTTTCATTTAATCTACTCTGCAAGATACCATCATCCTCTTCTAGTTTGTTATTTTTAATTTCCATGACCATCCCTTTGAGAGCTCTAACAACATTAGAAATATCATTACCTAAGTTTTTCTGGTTCTTTTGAAGAGTTGCCATTCTTTCTTTATTTTCCCGAGTTAACTCATCGATATCGATCAACTCTGCAGCAATAGCTCCAGAATCCGTTAATATGAGATCTTGCTTTTTTATTGATTCTGTAATGAGCTGTCGTTGTTCTTTTTCTCTTCTTAGAAGATCTGTTCTTAATTCAGCTTCACCAACTATACGAAAAAGCATCTTTGTAGATCTTCCAACATTTGGGCCTGTTATATTATTGTTATCAGTGGCACTAAAAAGCAGACTGAATCTTGAATTCACGGCCAAGTCTAGCGGTGCCAAATCTACAAACCCATCCATTTCTATTCGTTTACTACCTAGCTTTGATTTGATACCGTTCGGTGTAATCTTTCCGGACAACTCGCGTCTATCTCCAGTGTCTTCTTTTGTTAAATAATCAATTTCCACCAGCTCAATAGAGAAATCATCATCAATTACTCCACTGTATGGAATAATTGCCCCAGGAACGATCATTCCGCTTAAGCCTGTTGTTTTTATATTGAGTTTAGGTTTGATGTCATTAATTACTCTCAAACGAAATTTAGGTGATTCATTGAATCCTAACCCAACCATCTCACTAGTCTGATTGAAAATACCCTTCTCATTATCTTCAACATGAATAGTGTAAACGCCCGTTTTTAAATTATCACCATTCAATTCTCCATTAAAAGAGTTTCCCTCAATTTTTAAATCAATATGCAAATCATCAATCTTTAAAAAAGCTTTATTCAACAATTTATCTGTTTTCCCAAATATTTTAAGGGTCGAACCATCAATCAATTCGTAAGGCCCCTCATCAGCTGAGAGTGTTTTCTCTTTTAACTTAGTATACTCAGGAAAAGTCACATCCAATGAAATGCTCTCATCCAAAGACGGGCGGTCGACAATTTCTAGGGGATACCAAGGCGTTTCAAACTCTTTACTTAAAACTCTAAACTCTGCATTTTCCATTGAACCAGTTGGAGATGAAATAAATACCCCATCTCTTCCAGCTAGGACTTCTTCAGACTTATTGTATTTTTCAGATTTAAATTCAATTACGATTGACTCGGGAAACAATTTGTATCCTTCTTTGACCTTCACTTTAATAGAAACATCATCGCCCTTAGCAACTCTAATTTTATCTTCATAAAGCCCCACTACATTCAAAACGTAATTACTGGGCCATTGAACCTCTTGGAGNAANACATTACGTTTATACCAAATAGAAAGAGAATCATTAGTTAAAGCNCCAAAAACACCAACNACAAAACAAGAAAACAATATCAATAAAATGTANAAATTGATTTTCATTTTCTTTAATTTAAAAGCNGAACTAATTTNNACGTCNTTNATTTGTGACGCCCCNGTATCTATTGTCTCTTGAATCATCTTNGCAGAAACATTTGCCCCCTCAGAAACCCTCATCCTTGACAACTCAAGAGCACTAATCAAGGATTCATTCATTCCACCATGAGACTGCTCAAGTTCAAGCAACAGAGCATCGTCGCTCAATCTTGACATTAGTGGTGCAATTAATCTTTTGAAAGCCACAAAAATCAAACAGCCTGCTCCTAAAATGAGCATAACAAGTCGTTGATAAAAATCCATTCTGAAAGTCTTATCTATCAAAAAGTCAGCTATTATAATTGCAATTAACACTGCGAGTATATACTTCAACCCATCGACAATAAAATATCTCTGAACACCACGACGCATCCTCCCTAGCGTTGCCGTAATTTCTGGGGGAATTTTACTATTGAACTTATTTGACATTAAAATCCTTAAATCAGTTTACTCTTTTTTCTTAAAGCCCACTCAATAACCAAAAGTAGAAACAAAATGATAAATACAATACGGTTATCCCAGAGAGGCATAGGCGGACTATCATAGGTGAGTCTTCTCGATAAATCTGGTATCGAATCAGGAATAAACTTTAATTCATCAGGTTTAAAATAACGACCACCAGTTGAGGCTGCCATTGCCTTTAATTTATCTTGATCAAGCCATGTCTGCTGTATCTCTTGAAATGGCAATACCACCATGAAGTTTGATTTCACATTAATCATTTCACTGTTGGCCGATTCAAGTTCAATTAAAACATCATATGCTCCCTCGTAAGAAGCTACTACTGTTGATTCGTATACACCTGGTCTATTCTGAATTGAATTAAATATTATATCCTTTTTCTGTCCATCAGGCAGGGTCATCACACCCTTAACCTCATCCTTTGACATCCATTCAAAATTTTTCTCCCGAAGCGTTGCAGTCAGTCTAATTCTATCTCCAATCTGGTATTGAAATCTTTCTGTCTCAATCTGGCCTCTTTTTTTACCTGCGAGAGATCGGCCCTCTACCAAATAACGAGTAGTTTGAACCCAAAACCTTTTGAAAAATTCTGCATCTAGTCCTTTTGTCCTCCAACGCCATGTTCCATCAAAACCTAAATAAGTTGTTCGTCCTGTTCCAAATTGCCCCGTAACAAGCAGAGGCCTTGGGATTTCTTTTTTTCTTAAAGTTGGGTCAGAATGCTCAATCAATACTTTAGTTGCCGGCTTAGCTTCGAGAGCCGGAAAACTCCAGTAAGTTCCAGGCAGTTTTTTCCATTGCTGCAGTGTTTTTTGAGGATCTTCATAAAATCTCATTATTGGTTGGTCTGTGTTAGCCGCCACAATAGCAAGAGGCCATTCCCTATTATTCAGAGACAATAAACCACTAACTTCCATGCCCCCAACATCTCCCAATAAAACTGGTAATAATTCGGTTATACCTGAGGTCCGTGAATCGGAAAGAAACCTTCCCGCATTAACGGGGCCAGGCATATAAAGAAAACCGCCGGAATGCTCACTAACAAAACTCTTGAATAATTCGATTATCTCTTCATTGAATTCTTTAGGGTCAGGATCCAACATGATAATGACATCAAATTCAAAAAGTTTATCTTTAGTAGTGGGTAAAATATTAATGGGCGAATTTCCTTGCTGTAAGCGTCCATCATCAAGACTTTGCAACCAGCATGACAAGTTGATCATCTTTTCTCTAGTGAGCAATCTAACTAAAGCACGGTACTCCCAACTTGGACTTCCTGAAACCAGCAAAACTTTTGCATTATCATCAAGTACCGTAACTCTGGTTGGGGATTGAGGAGCATTATCCTCAACATTTGACTCCCCCTCTAACACCTCAGCTCTAATTGTAAAAAACTTACCTCCTGGAGTTCGTGGAGTATGAAGAAAATCAATCTTGGTTCTCTTATTCTCTTCATTGATGTTGATATTTTTTTCACTAATTACAATTTCATTTTCATCTCCACTCTCAGTTTTCTTTATTTCTATCAATTCAACTTTGACCTGTCCTTGATCTATTCCCTGAGAACTAATTACTGCCTGTATTTGAAACGGGTCGTTATTCCAAACCTGAGGGTCCGCGTAGATATTGGAAACTGTAACATTTCTTGGACGCTCGGGATCTCCTACCCCAACAAAATACAGTGGAACATTTCTCATTTTGGCAGCACTCACCGCCTGATCTAAATCTGATGATGTGTTGTGTTGGCCATCTGTAAAAATGATTACCGACGAAGTGAGCGTTTCTTCAATTGATTTGTCAATGGCCTTAGAGAGATCAGTACCAACACCCTCTGCAACTAAATCCGGAAGATCAATTGCAATAGTCTCGTCAACTTTCTGTCCACTTTCTAAAGATTGATCAGAAAACGGTTTTTCAACAGCATCAATTTCAACAGACTTATCTCCAAAATCCAGAACCTTTACTCTTCCCTTTTCTCCTAATCTAACAAGAAAATCACGTTCGTTAGCATTAATTGCAGTGTTAACAATATCAACTCTTGAAGGTTTTAATAATCTAACATCCTCGATGCTTTTATTTAATAATGTAGCCACCGACTTAGCAGCCGAGTTTTCAGAATATCCGTCTTTAACATTCATGGATTGAGACGAGTCTCTAAGCAGCTTGATAATCGGCCGTAATGATTTTGACTGAGTGTAGATTATAGAAGGTTCAAGAAAAACAATTCCCAATAAAACACATACGGAAAATCTTGTAACAAACAAAAAATACTTAACTCCTTTAGGGCATGAATTACTCTCCTTTTGATATAACTTATAAACAATCCACCCAATCAAAATAATTGACGCTAGAAAGACAAAAACCCTCCAAGACTCAGGAAAATTTGCAAAGCTGAATGAAACTTCAGCATCATCAGGAATACTGTCCTGATCAAATCCAAACCAATGTAATAAGCTTTTCAAATCACAAAACGGTTATTTTATCTAGCAAAAATTGGTAACATATCATTTGGCATCTGAAGAATTATACAAGCCATAGCCGTTGCATATTCTTGACCATATGACGAATTGCTCCAAGCTCCATTAGCACCTTGACTGGATATTAGCTTATCTCGAATACTAGGATACCAATCATTCCACCAATCTCCCCCAGCATGCCACATGGCTTGAACCGCATAGTAATGGCCATAATAAAAATAATGTCGTTCTGCATTATTTTTTCTCTTTTTAAGATAACTGAGTCCTTTTTCAATTTGTGGACCATCATAAATTCCAGCACTGAATAATGAAACACAACCAGCCGCTGTAAGAGCAAAAGTTGTATGCCCACCTCTCATCGTATATCTAAAACTTCCGTCAGCAGTTTGGCTTTTTTTAACATACTCAATACATTTATCGCGCGCTGAATCAGGAACATTTATCCCTGAGTCTCTGGCTGCTCTCAAAGCCATTATTTGACACACCGTTACAGACAAGTCTGCATCACTTTTAACTGGTCTATACCGCCAACCGCCTTCTTCATTTTGAGCGCCCAAAGTACATTTCACTGCAGCCCTTAACTTTTCTCCCAACTCTCTCTTTCGAGACATTCCGTAAGCCTGAGTCATACATAACATTGCAAATCCATGTGCATACATATTTCCAATAGCTCCAGAACCACGAGCAATGTATCCAGTTGGACCAGTATGTCTCATTAAGAACTCAGTGCAAAGGTCAACTTCTTTGCCAAAACGACCAACTCCTGGAGTGCTTCCTTCACTCATAAAAGCCAGCCCTGAAAGTCCACAAATACCAACACTCCCTGAATAACCTGAGGAACCTAATGCCCCTCTATCTGCACCTCTTTGTACTTGTCTTCCCGAAAGAAACCTTAAACCTTTATCAATAGCTTTTTGAGTGCGATCATCTATAAGATCTTCCGCGGTTTTTTCATTAGCTGAATATACCAAACCTTTGTTCAAAACCTGATGAACAGAAACAGGAGCCAAAAACTTAAGACATGATCTCCTATTTATTTTAAACTCCTTGTCTGTGTTATATTTATTCATCTTATGTAATTTGCATAATAGGAAGGCAGTGTTATTTCATTTTTCACCTTCTACTGGTATTTCCTCTGTACGAGATTTTTTATTTTCCTTAGTTTCACCAGTTATTGAGAAAACCTGGCGCAATCCCATTATAAAAATATTTTCTCCATTAGAAAAAAGGTTGCCCACTGGTTGATTCCCTTCCGGCATCACAGTTATTTGGTCTTTTATCGCACCATCAATATTTGATATCTTGATAATATCATTTTCACCAGATGGCATAAATATTTCCTCCTCTGTTAATGCACCTCTTCCATATCCTTCAGGAAAAGTGTTTTCCCAAAGCATCTTGCCTCCATTAACGTCATAACATCTAACAGTGCCCTTTCCTCCAACATACAATTTCTCATCAAGAACCCCTAAAACATATCCACTTTCATTGCCCCCGCGTAAAGGCACACGGGCCGTTTCCCAAATTAATTTTCCAGTTCTCCGATCCAATGCTATAAGCTGATTGAAATCTGTTGGAGCAAACATAACTACTCTCTTGGCAGGGACAACCGTATCGAATTCCCATCCATCAAAGTCCGGTATCCCCATATTGCCTCTTGCAAATCCTCCAAATCTTTGCAATTCCTGCATCCTAGAAGCATTATTTCTAACCGTTCTTGGATATCTTACCACCCAGTTTAATGAACCTGATATCGCATCTAGCGAAAAGGCTAAACCTGAACCGGTGGCAACGTATGCTTCACCTCCATCAACTGCTACCATTACTGAAGAATTTGGAGCAACTCCCGTTTCCGGCTCATCTCCAAGAAATGTCTTCCATTGTGTATATCCACTGTCTGGATTAATTGCTATCAAATTCATTCCTGTACCTTCTAAAATCGGAACAAGAACTAAATTACCATAAGGAACCGGTTCTCCAATGAAGCAACTTTCAGCGAATGAACCATCCTTTTTTTCAAAAGCAGATCGCATCCATTGTAGCTTTCCGTTCGTCGAGTGATAGGCAACAAGTCGATTTTTCCTCATCCTCGAATTACCTGTGTTTAAACGATTTGGCCAAACACCTCGTTGAATCTCATTTTGGAGGTTTGGAGCCACTGGATTTTCTTCCTCTGTGAAATCTATTGGGACTCCCTGAATAGTGATTAACTTATCTCCAATCAAACACATCGATTGATTAGTGTGATCTGAAAAATATTTAATTTCTTTTATATCCCGAGGAATTTTTTTTCCATCCTGGGAAGTTGGACGTCTAAATCTATAATTTTTGGAAAAGTTTGGTTGTGGGTACTGTGTTCTAAAACCTAGCCATTGGACTTCCCCTTTTGATGAATCAATACATACGAGTCTATCTTCATTCTTAAAATACATAAATTTTGCCCCAAATAACATCTGGCCACATGGCATCCAATGCTCTTTTTGCCAATTCGTCAATATCTGCTGAATCGTCAGAGCCTGGTTGCCTTGAATCTGAGATGACCCTCCAATTCTTCTACCAAAAGGGTCTGTAAGGTTAAGTAGATCAGGCTTATCTTTTGACGCTGGGAGTGCGGGCCAACCTTTAGGAAGAGTAAGATCATATTTCTGGAGCCAACCAGTTTCCCCCTTGTCAATTGGTTGGTTAGTCGGCACTTTCATGAGACCAGATCTTTGTGCATTCCCCATTGCCATTGACCATCCATCTACGTTGTTATGTTTCTTTGTTATTAAGTCTGAGTTGGCAATATCCTCCTGAATAATTTTAATCAAAGATTCAGAAACATTTAGATCGGGGTCAGTTTTTAGGGTCTCAAGTAATTGTTTTGCTCGTTCTATATCACCCACTCTAGCACTGAGTACTGCTGCTCTAACCAATAGGTCGGATCTTTTAATATTAGTGTCAGGGTAATCATTTAGAATTTTATCAATCAGCCTTATTGATGGAAGAAACTCATATCGATCCAATTTAAGACAGGCTAACTCAAAAGCCGCCTCATCTCCTAAAGAACTTAAGAAATATTTTTTAACGACTTCAGACAAAGCACTTTCTCTACCCTCATCAATTTCATATGAAGAAAATATGATTTTTGCCTTAGTGTCTGCATTGAGACGATATCCATTCAATCCATCCTTTGGAAGCGCAGATAAAGTATTTTCTATCTCACGCGATACAGATTTATAAATTTGATATTCATGAGACAATGTTTTTTCCACCCATTCTTCACTCCCAAAAACCAGATCATTACTTGAATCAATTACTTTTTGCCACAAGCTACTCGCTAGATCATACCTACCCTCATCAGAAAACTGTTTAGCCCTCAACATTAATTCGTCCACAGTTGAGTCAGTTTTTAATGATGCCCCCTCTATCCATTGAGTTTTGTCAATATTTTCAACATTACCAAATGGGGGAACAGAAAATAAAGATCCATAAGAAATAAAAAACGAAACAAAAATAAATAAA
>NZSO01000069.1 GCA_002696885.1 Verrucomicrobiales bacterium
AAATAAGCAATACCTATTCGTGAGATTGTCATAAACATAGCATCATTGCCAGCGAAAGCCGAAAATGTACTGAGAGCAACAATTGGGTTAACAATCGGTGCCGATAACATATAAGTAATTGCACATGACAATGGCAAACCCTTCTGAACAAGCCTACGAATTACCGGAACAATTGCACACTCGCAAACAGGGAAAACTGCTCCAAGAAGACCTGACATAAAAATTGCCATACTTCTATTTCTTGGTAGAAACCGATCTATAGCATTGGAAGGAAGATAAGCATCAATAAAACCTGAAATAATAGTCCCTAATACAATGTAAGGTGCACCTTCGAAAAGGATACCAAGAAAGGCGTAAAGAAAGTCGCCAAGCTGGCTGGGTTCACTAATTGGCATTGCTTGTTAAGGTTTAACTATATTTTATATTAGACCAGTAGGTATAACAGGAATTAAAAACCAACTAATTATTCCCAAAAAGGTTTTATTTTCAAGCACCAACAAGTAATCTAGCAGGATTTTCAATACAATCCTTAACCCGCTTTAGGAAAGTCACAGCTTCACGCCCATCAACAATTCTATGGTCATAACTGAGCGCTAAATACATCATCGGTCTGATGACGACCTCTCCATTAAGGGCAATTGGTCGCTCAATTATGTTGTGCATTCCAAGAATTGCAGACTGCGGTGGATTGATAATCGGTGTTGAGAGCATGGAGCCATATATTCCTCCATTAGAAATGGTAAACACCCCACCCTGCAGATCAGTTAATTCCAGTTTACCTTCACTGGCAAGAGTAGCATAATTTGCAATATCTTTTTCTATGTCAGCAAAACTCTTTTTATCACAATCTCTAATAACAGGAACCACTAACCCCCTTTCACTTCCTACTGCGACTCCGATATCATAAAAATGATTAATAATTAAATCATTACCATCAATTCTCGCATTTATTTGATCAACTTCTTTTAGACCTTCAACCACTGCCTTGATAAAAATCGACATGAATCCAAGCTTTACACCGAATTTTGCAACAAAGTCCTCTTGCAGCTCTTTTCTCAAGCTCATGATACTGGACATATCACACTCGTTGAATGTTGTAAGCAACGCGGCATCTCTTTGAGCTGATACCAAATGATCGGCAATTTTTCTTCTAATTGGCGATAAACGTTTGCGAGTCACCCTTCCGCCTTCTTCTTGCTGAGGCGGTGATGGCTTTTCATGTTGAATTGGCTTTAAATTAAAGTTTGGCAGATTCGGTCTATCAGAGACTTTTGATTTTTTAACAGGCACGCTCTCCGGCAATGTTTCTTGCGAAGAACCACCCAAATATGAGATGACATCCTTTTTGAGGATAGCTCCTTTTTTGCCTGTTCCTCTAACTAAAGCAAGATCCACTCCTTTTTCATTGGCCAATTTTTTTACTGCAGGGGAAACTGGAGCTTTGCGATCAAGCCTCAGATCTCTTTTCTTCTCTGAAGGAGCAGTTTTTGTCTGAGTCTGTGCACTTAACTCATCCTTGGCAATTAATGTCTCAGTAACAACGTTTTGGCTAACTGATTTTGCAACATCCTGAGGTATATCTTCTTGAGAATCTTTATCCTTATCATTGGATGCAGTTTGTTCAGTTACATCTATTGCAGAAATTGTTTCTTCTTCCTCTCGTAGGTTTTGAGGTTGTTCATCTTCGGCAGACGAGGAAATTTTTCCAACAACCGCTCCAATTTCGACGTCTTGCCCCTCCTGAACGATAATCTCAAGAATACCGGCACTTTCTGCAGCGATTTCAGTAGAAATCTTATCTGTATCTAATGTAAGAAGTAAATCGCCATCTTTGACCATTTCCCCATCGGTTTTGTGCCACTGAGTGATAAATCCACTGGATACAGACTCTCCAACCGATGGGATCGTTATATCGACACTCATTTAATGATTAAATCTAACTAAATTGCTTATTTGTAATAACTTGAAAGATAATTAGAACAGATTTGATCAAAATCCAAGTTTTAAGATCTTAAAAACATCCATTCTAGCCTTTTGATACCAGCCAAAGCTAAACGCTAAATGCCTGCCGGACCAGGCGCTCCTGCTCCGCAGAGTGAATTGCTTTAGATCCTGTTGCTGGACTAGCACTTCTCTCACGACCAGCGTATCTTACATTCCCTCTACCAGCTTCATTGAGCCTAGGGCTAATATAACTCCATGCTCCCATGTTCAAGGGCTCCTCTTGACACCATACCCATTTCTTGTTTGCTCTAGGATAACGTTCAACAATCTCGTTTAGCAACTTCCAATGAAAAGGATAGAGTTGCTCTATGCGAATTATAGCGGTGTTTTTGATTTCATTAGTATTTCTATATTTCAAAAGATCGTAATAAACTTTTCCAGAACAGAAAATAAGGCGAGTAACTCTTTCAGGTCGGTCAATCAGTTGATTGTCATCTAATATTTCTCTAAAATGAGATTCCTCGGTGAAATCATCTTCCATAGAAATACAATCAGGGTGTCTAAGTAAACTTTTGGGAGACATTAGGATAAGAGGTTTCCTGAGCTTTCTGATAATTTGACGCCTTAAGACATGAAAATATTGTGCAGGTTTGGTAATGTTACAAACTTGTAAATTTCCTCCAGCACAAAGCTGCAAAAAACGTTCAAGTCTGGCACTTGAATGCTCCGGGCCTTGACCCTCATAACCATGTGGTAAAAGCATTACAAGGTTTGAAGGTTTGCCCCATTTAGATTCGGCTGAACTAATAAATTGATCTATTATAACTTGAGCACCATTAACAAAATCCCCGAACTGAGCTTCCCAACAAATTAACATTCCGGGTACCATTAAGTTATACCCATAATCAAAGCCCAAAACACCAGCCTCTGACAGGAGACTATTGTATGCACAAAAACTAGCCTGATCATTATGTAGATTCGATAGGGGTACGTACCGTTCTCTTGTTTTCGAGTCATACAACACGCAATGCCGTTGACTAAATGTCCCCCTTCGAACGTCCTGACCTGATAAACGAACTGGAAATCCTGAATCTAATAAGGATGCAAAAGCTAACGCCTCAGCATGAGCCCAATCATAGGGTCCTCCTTTTATTGAAGCATTGGCTCTTTTTGCCAAAAACATTCTCTTAATTTTTGGATTAACCTCAAAATCATCGGGTATCTCAACGAGCTTTTCTCCCAGTAAACGTAGTTTTTGGGATGATACTCCAGTTGGGACAATATCATATGAATATGAGTCCTCCTGAAATTCTGCCGACGATCCTCGAAAAGATATTTGAGACTTATCTCCTAAATCAGACAGAGAATCATATTCAGAGTCTAATCTTGATGTATAGTTATCTGTAATCGCCTCAATATCCGACTGTTTAATTTCATTGCGGTCCAACAAATAGTCTCTGTAAATATTTAAGGTCGATTTTTTATTTCTTATAGCCCTATAAATCTTTGGCTGAGTAAAAGCAGGTTCATCAGATTCGTTATGTCCATGCTTTCTGTAACAAACAATATCAATAACCACATCCCTGCCAAATTGTTTTCTGTATTCCAATGCAAGCTCCGTTACATAAGCAACTTCTAAAGGACTATCGCCATTTACGTGAAATATCGGAGCTTCAATCATTTTTGCAACGTCAGTGCAATAAGCTGAAGATCGTGCATCAGANGGCATTGTTGTAAAACCAATCTGATTNTTGATAATTATNTGAATTGTACCACCTGTTCTATAACCNGGAAGTTGAGAAAAATTAAGCACTTCTGCGACNGCNCCCTGNCCAGCAAANGCAGCATCTCCATGTATNAAAATTGGTAAAACACGTTCCCGTTTTTCCGCATCATTTATTATTCTTTGNCGCGCTCGCGCCATCCCNTCAACAACAGANTTAACTGCCTCTAANTGGCTTGGGTTNGGNGCCAAAAAGATTTTNACTTGGNAATTGTTTATATTCCTCTCAGTTTCATATCCTAGGTGGTATTTAACATCACCATCTCCACACACCAAATTTGGAATATAATTTTCTGAAAACTCATTAAATAAAACAGACAATGGTTTTTGGAGGAAATTTGCTAAGACATTTAGCCTTCCTCTATGAGCCATGCCCATTACAATTTCTTGCACACCCCCTTCACTAGATTGGTGAAGCAATGTATTTAGTGCAACAAGAGTTGATTCTCCTCCCTCAAGTCCAAATCTTTTCTGAGCTACAAATTTTTTATGTAAATAATTTTCAAATTCCTCAGCCTCTGTTAGCCAATTTAAAATCTGAATTTTTTTGGTTGATTCAACCTTATGAAAATCAGGACGCCTTTCGATACGATCTCGCAACCAATGTCGAATAGTCGAATCGTGTATCCCCATATATTCAAAACCAACCCCACCACAATAAATATGACGCAATCTTTGAATCATTTCCTCTAGCGGCATTGGTTCCCCATCTAAAAAAAACTGACTCGCAACCTGTTCTTTTAGATCATCTGCAGTAAATCCGAAATGTTCATAATTTAATTTCGAACCCTCTGGAGGCGATATACTTAACGGATCCACCCACGCTTCAGTGTGACCTAGAGTTCTATAATTATATAATAAACTAACAACTCTTGCTCGAAAAACAGGATCTGTTAGAGTGACTCTCAAACCCTCATCTGATTGAGAAAGATTTTTATTATGAATCTCTGGGGACGGCAGGTCATGAGTAATGCTTGCTGTTTGTGACATACCCAAGGAAAAACCCTCAAAAAAAGCTGCCCATGTTGCATCTACTTGAGATGGATCGTCTAACCATTGGTGAAACTTCTCCTCTAGTATTTGAGTATTAAAACCGGAAGCTATACTGCTATTCATTTTCAAGCATATAATTGAATGAATTTGTGAGGAAATGAATATAAACTCAAACAAAAAATTAGAGGCATAGGCACTAATTTCTGTTAAACTACTTTTCCGTTAACATTAAGTTTAAAGTTACGGCTTGAGATAATCCCCAAATGATCAAAGTATCAAATCTTTCAAAAAAGTATGTAGGTAAATCTGCAGTTGATCAAATATCATTCAGTGTGGATCAAGGTGAAATTGTCGGGTTTTTAGGCCCTAACGGGGCTGGAAAAACCACAACTATCAGGATGTTAACGGGTTATATCCCGCCAACTTCTGGGACCGCTAAAATAGGTGGGCATGATATTTTTAGTGAATCTTTACTGGCCAAGCAAAAAATCGGATATATGCCTGAAAACGTGCCCCTTTACGACGACATGAGGGTGCGAGAATACCTATTATTCAGGGCAGAATTAAAGGGATTGAGAGGCCAAGAAATCAAAAAAAATATGAATGAAGCACTTGAGCTTTGTTCAATTAAAACAATTAAAAGCCAGATGATTAGCTCTCTCTCGAAAGGGTTTCGTCAAAGAGTAGGTTTGGCAGATGCGTTAATTAATAAACCTCCACTATTAATATTAGATGAACCTACAAATGGATTAGATCCAAGTCAGATAAGAAGTTTTAGAGAATTGATCAAGGAATTGGCAGAAAAACATACCATTCTCATTTCTACTCACATATTAAGTGAAGTAGAGCTCATTTGTGATCGAGTGCTCATTATCAATGAGGGTAAATTGATTGGTAACAACACTCCTCATGAATTGTCTGAAAAAATGCGATCATCCACAACGATCAACCTTGAAATCAAATCTCATGACAACAACATCAAGGAAGATATATCTAAGATATCAGGTGTAAAAAAAGTAACCTTAGAAAAAGAAGAGAACGGGTGGAAATTCATGAGAATTCGAGTCGATTATGGCAATGACTTAAGAGAAGAAATTATGCATTTGGGCAGTAAAAGAGATTGGCTAATTCGAGAAATTCATTTTCAAAGATCAAAACTTGAAGATGCCTATATCGAAATGGTTCAAAGTAAAAGCAACTAGAATTAAAATATGGAACGGTCTCAATACATTATTTTAATTCTATTAATATTCATAACTGTAACCCCAACAGTTTATTTTTTATTAAGTAGGACTGGAGTTATTATTTTAAAGAAGGAACTTAAATCCATAATCTATTCACCAATAGCATGGATAATTATTTCACTTGTAATGCTATTAAATGGTTTTTCTTTCACGGCCGCCTTAGAAATTTTAAGAAAAAATGACATCGATGAAACACTTGTAGGCTATACGTTTAGCTCGACGTCTTTTTGGTTAACTTATTTTTTTATATTTCCAGTTATAACAATGAGGTTATTCGCGGAAGAGCACAAAATTGGTACAATCGAGACTCTTTTAACTGCGCCTGTAAAAACAATTGATGTGCTATTAGCAAAATATTTTTCTTGTCTTCTATTTTATATAATTCTTTGGATTCCAAGTGTTCTTAATTTTATTTTACTATGGCTGAGCTCAAAAGAAAACGGGAGTGCCATAGGATCATTGGGGGGAGCGTACTCAATTATTTTATTGCTAGGCATCTTTAATATATCTATCGGTTGCCTGACTTCAGCACTAACCAAAAATCAATTAGTAGCCGCGATGGCATGCTTCACTTTTTGCATGTTGCATTTTTTGATTGGGTTCATACTACAAGATTTACCAGTACCTGAGCTTTGGCGTAATGGTTTATTCTATGTCTCAACAGTTAATCACGTAGAGGTTTTCATCAATGGGCTCATCGATTCGAGACAACTAGTCTATTATTTGAGTTTCACCGCTCTGATACTATTAATCACATATAAAATCCTCGAATTTCGTAAGTGGAAAGCTTAATATGCCGTCAGAAGATCAGGAACAACCAATAAAAAGTGAAACAGGCAACCACCTGGACCAAGGGCATATCAACAGAAAAAAAATTGTCTTCAACACAGCCATACAAGTGGTATCAACATTGGTGATAATTGTTCTACTAAACTATCTTTCGTTCTCCCAATATCTAAGGTGGGATCTTAGCACGACTAAAAAGTTTAGTGTTTCTGATGAAACAAAAAACTATATTAAAGAACAACTGGATAAAAGAGTAACGATAACGATGGCTTTTCTGAAAAGCTCTAAAGTTCGCAAGCAGCTTAAATTGTTACTTGAAGAATATTCACGCATTTCAGATAGAAAAATTATTTTTAACCATTTCGATCCTGTCATCGATAAAACTAAAGCCTTAGAGATCACAAATCGATATGAGAGAGAAATTGATCAAAATTCTTTATTCATTGAAATTGACGGAAAAGTTAAGCGACTTACTGAGAATGATCTATTGGATTCAAAAGGAAGGTTCTTCACTGGCGAAGATGCCATCACCTCAGCAATGCTAGCAGTTACTGAAGACAAACCAAAAACAGTATATTTGATCGCTGGAAAAGGACGGCTAAAAGAAGTCAATGACAGATCAGCAGACAAGGAACTCATTAACTTGAGCCAAAAAAACTTTTTTAATCTCAAAGAATTGACTCTAGGAAACATTACTAAAATACCAGATGATGCTGATTCGCTTATTCTCATAAATCCAGAAACAGACTTTACGCTTTCTGAAGTGGGTATAATAACAAAATATTGGGAGGAGCAAAGAGGCGCCTTAGTCTTGTTATTAAACCCATCGATCGAAATGCCCAATTTTTATCCTTTTCTTAGATCGTTAGGCATTAGAGTTGATAATAAGTACCGTGTTCTTTTCTCGGAGACGACGGGAATTGGTGGAGCTCAAAAAATATATGATGTTCAAAGCAAACTGCTGTCTGAAAATCCCATCACTTCCAATGACAGTGGTAAAATAACTACTTTTGCCGGACAAACATGTCCACTATCTGTTGCAGAAAATAACGAAATGTTACTGGCAAAGGGAATAATAGCCACTCCACTTATGGTGGCTGATCCCAAATTTTGGGGAGATTTGGAGCACACTGAAAGCTATCCAAAACAAAGCGATCAAGACATGTTGCCAAGTAAAAATCCAATCTACGTGGCAGCTATGGTTGAAAAAGGATCTTCAGATGGCGACGCAACAGGAATCAATAATTCCCGACTTGTTGTTGTAGCAAACTCAACACTTCTAGACCCAATCCCTACTAAACTAAATATTGAATTTGTGATGAATTCAATTAACTGGACCCTAGATCGTCAGGAGCGCATAGGAATAAATCCAACAAATTTAAGTAATTATAAAATTAATATGTCTGCAGAGAAGTATCAGACTCTTTTTTATTTAATAGTTTGTATTCTTCCAGCCGGCGCTTTTCTCTTTGGTATCGCCATGTGGAGCGCACGCCGAAATTAATTAATAAAACATATAAAATAAATGTCCACAAANCACACATACCTACTGTTTCTCTTGGCAGTCTCCCTTNTAGGTTATGTGATNTGGGANAACAAAAATTACAGTGTAAACATAAATTCAATCGGCAAACTAAAAGCAATACCTTTAGATAATACTGACTCCATAAACAAAATAGTGCTATCAACAAGAGGCGCCAGAATAGTTATTGTCCAAGACGATGAAAAAATATGGAATATAACCGAGCCTATTGTTGACCGAGCAGATTCAAGTATGATCTCGAAAATGGTGGAAACTATCAGCACCTTAAAGAAATTTGAAATCAAAGAGACCGATACAAAGGGTANAGATATGGGGTTAGATGATGGAGCAATTTCTTTAGAAATATTTCAGAATGATCAATACTTTGGAAAATTGACTTTTGGAGATGATACCGGACTAAGTGGCACTGTTTATGCAAATTGGANCAGCTTAAATGAAAACAATTCTTTNTTTTGTTGGGCAGAAGCACGAGATGACATTGATATTCCATTTAATAAACTGCGTGATTCTCAANTCATTAAATCAAAGATTGAGGATATCCAAGTGATTGAGGTNAGCGATAAATCTGGAGCATCCCTAAGTGTGATAAGAACTAACAATGAGTCAAACTGGTTCATTGATAAACCTTTAAACACTCAAACCGATTCCAAGCAGGCTACTGAATGGTTNTCTAAAATCGTGAATCTTAGTTCACAGGAATATATCGACAACTCGGAAAGCATAACAGCCAGCTACTTTAATTCAGTCTACAAAAGTATTAGAGTAAAACGTTTTGATAAAAATGATTTTATCGTAATTGATTTTGCTGAATCTGATTCGCAAGGTACATCCTATGCGAGGGTTACCGATAGACCAGGTATCATTTTTAAGGTGCAAAATGAATTCATTGAACCCATCGATCTTAATCCTAATTCAATTAGAGACAAACGACTCATTCCCTTTAATCCAAAGTCGGTCATAGCAATGAAAATCGAAGCGAAACCTGACCACAAAGTGGACTTGCTTCAGGATAACAATGGATGGCAAATTATTGAAAATTCCACGAAAAATAAAGCTGATCGGCAAAGAGTATATAAAATTTTAGAATCACTTGCATCGGAGAAAGTAGAGGAATTCGTAGCTGATGCCGCGGGAAATTTAGAACCATGGGGACTCAATCAACCAACACTAAGTATTTCAATACAAATGGTTGGATTAGATCCAAAGAACCCTCAAAAAGATGATGGATCTCCAAACTTAATCGACATATCTAAAGAACTGTTGGTCAAAGGTCAGGTAGCAGAAAACCCGGGCATTATTAAATACTTTGCCACAATTAAAGACAGCGGAACAATATGCCGATTAAGCCCTGCATTTCCTTCAATCATTCCAATCAGGCCACTTGATTATAAGGAACTTTACCTTTGGCCTCCTTTTAACATTTCAAGTATTAAAAAAATAATTACAACCGCTCCACCTCAAACACCACTAGAACTTGATTATGAATCCAAAACCAATGAGTGGTCAGCTAGCATTGCTGAAGAAAATGTATCTCAAAAAATCGATCAATCACAAGCACTCATTTTAGCCCAACAGTTAAGCTTGCCATTAAGAGCAACAAGTTGGATTAGCAAAAATACGGGTGAGGCTGAACTTGCATTACTAAAACCAATTAGAAAAGTGGAATTTGTTTTAGATGATTGGGAAAATAAAGAAATTATATTCAAAATTGAGATTGCGCCTATCAATAAAAATGGGACCAATCTTCTTTATTATGCAAGGATCAACGATGGCAAAGATATATGCCTAATTGATCAGGAAAACTTTAATGTGCTGAACTCACAAATAGTAAAAGAGCAAGTCAACGAACAATGACTATTAATTCTCAGAGCAATTCGCCACATATATGGAAGCAATTCCAAAACTTAGAGGAAAATGCTTAGCATTTTTAAAGCCATTCTCTTCGATGAGTTTACACATTTGGGTGCCTGAGGGAAATTCTTGAATTGTCTTTGCCAGATATTTGTAAGCAGCTTTGCGGCGTGTAATTATTCCAGCAATAGTTGGAAGGATTTTATTTAAATAAAAAGCATAAAGACTTTTTCTAAACCGATCAGTTGGTAGTGAAAAATCTAGTATCACAATAAATCCATCATCTTTGGTAACACGTCTCATTTCGCTCAGAGCCTTCGGCCAATCGGCCATGTTCCTTAGCCCAAAACCTACTGAAACCAAATCAAATTCACAGTCATCAAAAGGTAATGACAATGCGTCTGCTAGCACGGTTTTAAGCCCTCTCTGGTTAGCTATTTCTAGCATGGGTGCACAAAAGTCACTGCATGTTATTTTTGCATCAGAACATTTTCGCTTAATTTCTAAGGCTAAATCTCCGCTTCCAGTAGCCAGATCTAGAATATATTTGGGGTTTTGTGAAGCCGCTAGGTTGGCGGTTTTTTTTCTCCATAGCACGTCTATACCAAGACTAAGTATGTGATTGGTAATGACATATTTGTCAGCAATCCCAGCAAAAGCATTTTTTACATATTCTGGATCCTGCATAATTAAGATATCATAATTTCCTATTACCTATAAATAACGAGTTTCGACAGAATAAAGTTTTCTATTTCCAATAATGAAAATAGTATCAGAACTCAATTTAACCAATAATCATTTTATGAAATATTCCAGAAGAGGCCTAATGGTGAAAGGCGCTGCAATCGTCAGCTCTAGCCAATGCGTCAAATCATCAATGGCTAACAAAACATCAGAACTGAATGCCTATACTCCGCTAGTAATTTCTACATGGTCATTTGGTGAAACTGCTAACAAGGAAGCACTAAAAGTTGCAAATAAAGGAGGTTCTCTTGTCGATGCAGTCGAAAAAGGTATTAATCACACTGAAAATGATTCAAAAAACACCTCTGTTGGAATAGGTGGCTTGCCGAATTCTGATGGCATTGTTCAACTTGATGCTTGCATTATGAATGGACCAACTCATGGAGCAGGTAGTGTTATGGCACTTGAGGAAATAAAAAACCCTATTTCAGTTGCTAGAAAAGTAATGGAAAAAACTCCCCACGTTCAGCTTGCTGGATCAGGCGCTCAAAAATTCGCAATTAGTCAGGGCTTTAAGAAAGAAAACCTTCTCACAGAAAATAGCCATAAAAAATGGTTGAAATGGAAGCAACAAAAAATTGATTCAAAAGTATCAGAAGACAATCATGATACTATTGCTCTTCTAATGATTGATGCTAATCAAAACATCGCTGGAGGTTGCTCAACTAGCGGTCTTGCTTTTAAAAAACCTGGTCGTGTGGGAGATTCACCAATTATAGGGAGCGGGCTTTATGTAGACAATGAGATTGGAGCAGCTGGAGCAACAGGAATCGGGGAAAATATACTGAGACACTGTTGTTCATTTATGATCGTGGAATTTATGCGCCAAGGTTTTCACCCAACCGAAGCATGTAAGGAGGTAATTAAACGAGCAGCAAAGATTGATCCGAAAGGTTTTAATCTCGATATGTTTTTCATAGCATTAAATAAAAACGGTCAATATGGAGGAG
>NZSO01000070.1 GCA_002696885.1 Verrucomicrobiales bacterium
TCTCCAGCCTCAACTCTTCTAATGGCTTCTGGACTATTTTGTTCATGAGTTAGGTATAAATTAAGAATAGCTGATTTTTGGAGCTGCTCGCGGATAGTGTTGATAGTTTTTTCGTTGATAATTTGTTCGCTGTCCCCACCTTCTCTATGTGGAATATCAACGGCAAGTCTGTCTTTACCAACAGGAACGATTGATACATCGCTTACTGCTGAGGCCGAAAGTCTTCGTTCAAGGACAGCTTTCGCCTCATCTTGATCACTTCTACTGATAAAGCGTTCACTATCATTTTCTTTCGCGTCTTCAGGAAGTTGTAACTCTAAAGTAAATCTTACACCGCCCGCCAAATCCATTCCTTTATTAATTTTTTCATCGGGAGGTAAAAGAGAAACAAGACAAAAGCCTACGAGGCCTAGTGTAAGTACTGTGCCAATAAGACGTTGTCTTTTTTCAGAATCTGTACCGAAGTACCAAATGAAAAGAGCTAACAGAGTCAGGGCGATGGAAAAAGAGATTTCTGGGGTCATTCTAAATTGTCTTTTTGTTTTCTGAAAAACAGAGGGCGGAAAACCTACAGGTTTTTAAAAGAAAAACAACCTAACTCTGAAGCTGAAGCAGCATATTTTGACCTTATTCTAATTGCTGCGCCCTTTTGAGTAATAAGTAAAAGTTAATTGATTAAAATATTTAAGTAAAACTTAATATATAATCAATTTAATAAGAGTTTAATTAAGATCAGAAAAGCTCCACTTTTGGCCATTTTTAAGAACTTTATAACATTGATTTAATCGTTCGCAGACCGAGGTGAACTCTTCAGGAGTTTCTGTATTAAATTCAAACATGTCAAAGTGATGAGGTATGGCGATCTTGGCTTTGATGGCTTTTGAAAGCGCTGCCGCTTCTGTTCCATTGAGATTACCAGCCACTTTTCTTTCAGGATTATTTCCATTAATTGGCACGATGGCCACATCGATAGCAAATTTCGTAAGATCAGAGGTTAGTTCAGGATGCCATAAAGTATCACCTGAATGATAAATGTTCCAATTGCCAAAACTGATAACAAAGCCCATAAAATGAGGATCTCCGTTTGCGTCTCTTTCAACTTCATTATGGGCGGCAGCGATTCCGTTAATTGTAAAATCTCCAATTGTTATTGGTTTATTCTCTTTTATGCCAATCAATTTGATATCTGGACTCTCGCTTAAGCGATCACTTGCGAATGATACATTTGCCTGAGGTAAGACTAACTTTACTTCTTCTTCATTAGCGGTACTAATTTTTTTCAGTGTTTCACCGTCAAGATGATCCGTATGGTTGTGAGATGAGGTAATGAGGTTGATAAAATTTAGATCAGTAGGATCAATGACCTTTTCGGTGATTCTTATGTGAGGCTTTTCAGTTTCAGAGTATTTTAAAGTGAGTGAATCAGATAGGTATGGATCTAAAAGTATGAATTGATCAATCCATTTGATAAGAAATCCGCTCTGACCAAGCCACCAAAGATGAAAGTCATCTTCTCTTTGACTCGCATGATGAATATCGGCGATCAGTTCTTCATTTTTTTTATATGCAGGCTTCATTCTACTAGAGTGAATCTCTAATGTTTCTTGCCGCCTCACACATATTGACCAGTTTCTTTTTTGCTGCCCACCTCGCCGTCTGACTAAGCCCGCAGTCAGGGGTTAGAACTAATCTCTCTGCATTAACATAATTAAGGCACTCTTTGATTTTTGATTCGAGTAAATCCACTGGTTCAATAAAGTAGCTTTTTACATCCACTATTCCTACGGCAACATCTATTTTTTCTGGTATTTCGGATATGATTTCAAGTTCAGCATATTCTCGGTTTGCCATTTCTAAGTGCATCTCATTTACGTTTAGATTAAGAAATGATGGGAATAGTGGTTTATAACTTCTGTATCCAACAGCATGACCTTTAAAATTGCCGAAGCAGAGATGGGTGCATAGCCGGGTCTTCCCTTGGACTGCATCAACAGTTCTATTGAATATTTCAACGAAGCGGTCCGTATCCTCCTTGTAACCATAACAACTCATTGATGGCTCATCGATACAAATCTCTTCGCACCCTTCCGCAACCAAGGCCTCCAATTCTTTGCTGATAATTGGTAAGAGTGCTTCAGTGATTGCAAATCTGTCTGGATATCTTTCGTTCGGAATTAATCTACCGCTCATTGTAAACGGACCAGGAACGCTCATTTTTAAAGATTGGCCTAAGGGAGCTAATCTCTTTAGTCTTCTAAATTCTTCAACTGCACCGAGCCCGTTGGGAGCAGTTAATTCGCCAATAATTTCGTGCTTACCTCTCTGGTCATGTGCAGGCGGACCAAATTTTCTTGGAGATTCAGGCTCCAATGAGATCCCGCTTAAATGACCATAAAATGACAGATTAAAATCAAAACGGGTCTGTTCTCCATCCGTAATCACATCAAGTCCTGCTTTGATTTGATCATGAATGGCGCAGATCGTGGCATCATCCTTGAGTTCTTCAATATCGTCCGAACCGAATTCATTTAGATTGTCTCCAGCAAAGTGAAGCCAACTGGGGAAAGGGTAACTTCCTATGACTGATGTCCGAAGGGGTGTAGTTTTCATTGGATTGAATAAACTCGTCTCATCATGTTAATCTCGCAAACATGAATTCAATCTCAAATGATGGCCTCGTCTCGAGTACTCTAGGAGGCGGTAGGATTTAATTCTTGATCGACTAGAAGGACCTTTTTAGCCAAATTTAAGTAACCTTGATCTTCGGCTGATAGATTAAGACGATCGTAACTGTTAAGGGCTCTAAGTATTTCTTTTCTCCTGATAAGTTTTCTTCCCTCTGGACTAGCAAGTAAAATACTCGGTTTCATTTGTGAGCATTATTTGCTTAGCATTTGTTATAGTCAAGGATTTCTTTATATTTAAGTTATGTTAAATAAAGCACTTTTTTGTTTATTTAATAAATAATTCTATATTTCAAAACTCTGATTTTGGAAAAATTGCCAATTTTACGATCCTTTGTTGAATCTGGACTCTTATTGGGTTAATCCTCCTACGCTTTTTTATGGCTAAAAACCTATTTCAGAAAGTTTGGGATGCCCATGCAGTTCGTGAATTGTCCAATGGACAAACTCAATTGCTAATTGGGACGCATTTGATTCATGAGGTCACCTCACCACAAGCATTCGGCATGCTTAGGGATCTCGGGATTAAGGTTAAATATCCTGAGCGGACTTTTGCGACAGTTGATCATATTGTTCCAACTGATCAAAGAGAGGAGCCTTTCAGCGATCCTTTGGCTGATGCGATGATTAAAGAACTTGCAAAGAATGCTGAAGAATTTGGAGTGACATATTTTGATCTAGGATCTGGGAAACAAGGAGTGGTTCATGTTGTTGGCCCGGAACAGGGAATAACTCAACCAGGCACCACCATAGCTTGTGGTGATTCCCATACTGCTACTCACGGTGCATTCGGTGCTATTGCTTTTGGGATTGGAACAACCCAAGTCAGAGACGTGTTGGCTACGCAAACCATGTCTCTCGGCAAATTAAAGGTCAGAAGAATTAATGTTGAAGGTCAGTTGAAACCTGGTGTTTATGCTAAGGACGTCGCCTTACATATTATCGGGTTACTTGGAGCTAAGGGAGGCATTGGCTATGCTTACGAATATGGTGGGTCACTTTTTGATTCCTTCTCAATGGAAGAAAGGATGACCGTATGTAATATGTCTATCGAGGGTGGGGCCCGCTGTGGCTATGTTAACCCAGATCAAAAAACTTTTGATTATCTTAAGGGTCGTCCCTACTCACCATCGGATGAAAATTGGGATGAAGCCGTTGAGAAATGGAAATCTTTTGCCTCTGATTCTGATTGTGAGTATGACGATACTGTGAATATTTCTGCTGATGATATAGCTCCAACCGTTACTTGGGGAGTCAGTCCTGATCAGGGCTTTTCGATCGAAGGTTTAATTCCTGACCCGAAGGTTGAAGAAAACGAGAATGATAGATTGTCGATACAAGAGGCAGTTGATTATATGAAACTCGAACCTGGAAACCCGATAAAAGGAACAAAAATTGATGTCGCTTTTTTAGGAAGTTGTACCAACGGAAGATTATCAGACTTTAGGGAGGTCGCTAAATTTTTAAAGGGCCATAAAGTTTCTGAAGGAGTCAAAGCCATTGCTGTTCCAGGATCTCAAATAGTCGACTTGATGGCTAAAAAAGAGGGTATAGATAAAATTTTCAGTGAAGCTGGATTTGAATGGAGAGGAGCGGGTTGTTCAATGTGTTTAGCAATGAATCCTGACAAGCTTGTTGGTGATCAATTATGTGCAAGCTCATCCAATAGAAATTTTAAAGGACGTCAAGGGAGTCCAACCGGTCGAACTGTTTTAATGAGCCCGGTTATGGTCGCTGCGGCTGCAGTCAATGGTCATATTAGTGACGCTCGAGAAGTTTTTTCACTCTAATAAACAACATAAAAAATGGCTCTAGAAAAGATAGAACACATTGAGGGTAAGGGCGTGTACGTTCAGGGTAATGATATTGATACCGATAGAATTATACCTGCTCGATTTATGAAGTGTGTCACTTTTGATGGTTTAGGAGAATTTCTTTTTTATGATGTTCGAAAAGATGATCAAGGAAATGATAAAGAGCACCCTTTGAATGAGTCTCGATTTTCTGAGGCATCCATTTTAATTTCCAATGCAAACTTCGGCTGTGGATCTTCAAGAGAACATGCTCCTCAGGCATTATACAGATATGGATTTCGGGCGATCATTGCTGAAAGTTTTGCTGAGATATTTTTCGGTAATTGTTGCGGCCTTGGTGTTCCTTGTGCCGTTGCCTCTCATGAGGATATAAATAAAATAACAGATATTATCGATTCAGACCCAAGCACGGAAATTAAATTGGATATTGTAGATTCTACCGTAAGTGTTGGTGATTTGGTTGTTTCAGTCGAAATTCCTCAAGCAGCAAAAGATGCTTTAACACATGGTCGTTGGGATCCGATCGCAGAATTGCAAGAAGCTGAGCAAGATGTTGATGAACTAGTCAATCATCTCGGATATCTTGATTAATTCTTCTGAGGCAGAAGTCTAAATATTTCGTATTGGCTCATGGGGTCCAAGGCTATAAATTTTCTGGATACATGAATCATTTTATTAGAATCCAGAAAAGCTAACGCCTCCTTATTTTGAGTTTCAAGGGAGTTGAAATATTTATAACCAACAAGTATGAGGAGTTCCTGATCCTCAATATTTGCCTCATTAATTACCCTTTTTAATTCTTCAGTCTTGTTGATCACTCTAGAGTCAGGGTGATATAATTTCATAAGATTGCCTCCAAATCCGTATAAAACAATATTGATTGATTTATCAGAATTAGCTCTTCTCTGATTGAGATGATTGTTTATTTCCTTTTGAGGAGAATAAGGAAGGTTCAAGGTTAATTTTCTATTTTCGCTATTTGTTGATAATTGAAGAAAAAGAAAAATGATAAAAATCAATACACTAGCTACGTGTTTCTTTCTAAAAATTTTTAAGGTCTGAATTAAACCGATACTCAAAAAAATTAAAATTGGAGTGATCAGTAAAGTAACAAAAAAATGTTGAGGGTGCTTTGAGATAATTTGGCTTAGGAATATTGATAATGTTGCAAGCAAGGAAATTGTCACCAGGATTTTTGCGATTCCCTCTTTGTGAAGCCAAGTTCGAATAAATCCTAATACAACTGCCGAAATACTGCTCAATATCAGAATACTTGTTAGAATCGGATTGTTCACAAATGAATTGCTAATTGAATTTTTATAGATTGTTGAATTTTCTATTTCAATTGGCTCATAAAATGGCATTCCCCACAACGCTTTTGATATCGAATCTAAAGTATTTCCTAAATACTCATATGCATAAGTTTGAATGGTATTCCATTCGCTAATCTGCAGTAGATTAGGAAACATAATGGGAGAGAATGCCATAAGGCCCAAGGCATGTGATGCAATGATTCTGTTAATGAAAAAAGAGCGATTTGTATAATGAGTTTCTTTGTGAATAACAAGGACCATGGCGCAAATCATGAATCCAATTGCAATCAAAATTCCTACTGGAGCCAAACATATGATCAATAATTGATTCAACACTAACATTATCCAGTAATGCCAACTTCCTGATTGATCATTAATTGTTTTAGTAACCAATAGAATATTGAAAAGAATCAGAAATATCATAATTCCATCCGGACTAATGAGAACTCCTCTTTCAATATGCCAAGGATGCATTGCAAGCAAGAATGAGCAAAGAATCCCTGCTCCCCCGAAACCCCACTCTTTAAGAAGCATTCCAATCAACAAAATCGCAAAAAGAGAAGCGAAGAAGTTTGGTGCTCTTAAGCTGAATTCATTAAATTGAGAAGTTTCTACATTAGAAAAAGAAGACCAAATACTATGGGAGGTTTTTATTGCGAATGATAAAAGATGACTCTTATCAGATGATGGATAATCCCATAAAATACCTTTCCAATTATTTGAAAAAGTTAATGACTCAATGGCACTATTTTTTTCTGAAGATCCTCCAAGTGTTCGATATTCTTCCCAGCTGATGCTGCTATTCACTAAATTCCATCTGAGAAACGCTCCAAAAAGAACAATGAAAATAATTAAAGCCCAATAATAAGGAGAGCTACTCTTTTCACTTCTTTCCTTGTTAACCTTCTTGAGATGGGTTTTTGGAAGCGACCATTTTCTCCATTTGATCAATAATAAGAGACAGATTACCAAACTTACTAAAAATCCATACCAGAGGCCAAGATCAACAAGATTGGCTGAATGTTCATGGGTAATATTATTATTTTGATTGATTTCCCAAGGTTTAATTGAAGTCCATAAAACTGTAATTAGAGTAAAAAAGATTCCCAGTAAACCGAATCTGCCCCATTTGCCTTCGGCTCTCCAAAAGCTATTTTCTTGCCTGACAAATATATTACGTTTGGGCACGATAAGTATTTTGACTCTTTGATTCTAATAATCCAATTGTTTCTTTAATTAAGCTAAACTTGCAGTAACGGCCTTATTGGGCTTTAGCTAGCTAGTAACATTTATTTTTTTCCACCTTGAAGACAATATTTCGAGTTTTTTCCTACTTAAAAAGATACCCCAAGTTGGGTTCATTACAGCTAGTCTGTGCTGTGGTTGGAACTTTGCTCGCAATTGTGTTCCCAAACGTTGCTCGATTGGTCTTGGATGAAGCTGTTCCTAAGCAAAGAGCAGATCTCTTGTTTCAATATACTTTACTGGCTTGTCTTGCATATTTTGGACGAGATTTACTGAATTCTCTTCGGATCATGCTAAACAACACTTTTGAACAAAAGGTTATTTATGACATCAGAAGTGATCTGTATGAAAAGCTTCAAAGGTTGCCTCTTAAGTGGTTCGATAACCGACCTACTGGCGATATTATGACAAGGGTTGCAGAGGATGTAACCTCTATGGAGAGAGTTCTAATTGATGGTATTGAGCAAGGCCTCGTTGCAATGCTGCAAATCGTTGCCGTTAGCCTTGTTATGTTCTGGATTAATCCCACTTTAGCCGCTTGGGCTGTTGTTCCTGTACCTTTTTTATTTGTTGGTGCAATGATCTATACAAGTACAAGGGATAGGTACCGAGCGGTTAGAAAGGCGACATCTGAAATGAATGCACTCTTACACGATAATATCGCAGGCATCAGACAAATTAAGGCGTACACGATGGAAAAAAGAGAGCTGAAAAGATTTAATGCCGCCAGTGATAAAGTTAGAAAAGCAACTCTAAGGACTATGTTTGCATGGGCAATTTACAATCCCTCAATGAGTTTTATTGGAGGAATTGGGTTCATTCTTGTCATCGGTTTTGGCGGTAATTTGGCACTCCAAGGTCAAATGTCGCCAGGTGAAATCACAGCTTTTCTTCTTTATCTAACACTTTTTTATGAACCGGTCAGCAGACTACATCAGCTTAACCAAATGCTTCAATCGGGTCGTGCGGCTGCGGAAAGAGTTTTTGAAATACTTGATTCTGAAGATGAACCAGGTTTGGCAGAGGGAGAAAAATTAAAAACGCCGATCAAAGGCAAGGTTGAATACATAAACGTGAAGTTTAACTATGGGGAGGGTAATGAAACAATTAGCGATGTGAATTTAAATGCAGCACCTGGGCAGACTATAGCGTTAGTTGGCCCAACAGGAGCCGGTAAAACAACGCTCATCAACCTATTGACTCGTTTTTACGAATATGATTTTGGTGAAATACTTATTGATAATGTCAATATCAAGACAGTTTCTAAAGAGTCGTTGAGAAGTTCAATTGGTTATGTAACTCAGGAAAGTTTTCTCTTTAACGGAACGGTTAGGGATAATTTACTGATTGCCAACAGAGAAGCTTCAGAGGATCAAATTTGGGATGCACTGAAAATTGCCAATGCCTATGATTTTGTTAAAAAACTACATAAAGGACTTGATACAGAGGTGGGTGAGCGAGGGGTTAAATTAAGTGTTGGAGAAAAACAACGAGTGAGCATAGCGAGAGCATTGCTTCGTAATCCTCCGATACTCCTTTTGGATGAAGCCACAGCAAGTGTGGACACAGAGACGGAGAGGTTAATTCAACAGGCTCTTGAAAGGTTAATGGAAAATAGAACTAGCTTTGTAATAGCCCATCGATTGAGTACGGTTCGTGGAGCTGACTACATATATGTTTTAGATTCTGGAAGAGTTGTCGAAGAGGGCACTCATGAGCATTTGTTGTCCATTTCTGGTCTTTACGCAGAATTGTGTAGAACGAGCTTTCTGGATGAACAAGAGTAATTGTTATTTCGCCTCGAATTCAAGTGTTCCTTCTCGAGTCTTTTCCTCAAATGAAATAATTTTTTTGAATTTACCCATTCGATATTCGATTACGTTTTTCTGACCCTCAAGGTCATCAAAGAATATAGTATTTCTGATCTTAAAACTTTCGATATTTTGATCGCCTCCAACTTTAAATGAGAAGAAAACCCAAGTGTTGGTAATTCCGACATCCTTATCCAAGTACTTTGCATAGATTTTTTTTTCTGTTGGTGAGATGACATAAAAATTCTTGGCAAGATAATCCTCAATCAGTTGGTCAATATTTGTGGATTTTTCTAAATCGACTTTCTTTCCGGTCGTTTTCGATATTGCCGACTCAAGATCCATGCCTCTGAGCCTAAGAGAAACTTCAATTTCTGTGGTTTTATGATTCCACTGTGCTTCTGCAAATGTTGCATGGACTGGATGCCCATTAGAAGTCTGAATCCCCCATAGGGATAACCAAAATATTGGCAATAAACGTCTTATTTTATTCACCAGAATTAGGTGTTTTTTGGTTTTCTTTTTCTACGCGTTGCTTCTCTTCTTTGGCTTTTTGCATAGGATTTTTAGATTTCTTTCTTTTTTGAAGCTGAAAACGCGATTCAATGGTTTTAGGTGGCCAAAAATTATTATATCTATCAGTGTCTGCAGTTTCTAAAAGAGGATCAACTTCAATTTGGACAATTTCTTTATCTGAAATTATCATCTTTCTGACGTTGTCATTGTTTTTCCTCCATATTTCTGCAGGTATTCTGATCGTTTCGCTTTTAGCATTTTTGTAATCAATCTCCAAAATTACTGGTGAAACAAGGCCCCCAACATTTTCAAGCTCGATGACATAAAATTTTTTTCTGAGGGATAACAGTTTCAGTTCTTCTGAGTCTAGCTCTTTTATCCATTTATTGTATTCTCTTCTATCAGCATCGGTGACATCAAGTGGATCGTATTTGTTATAAAAATCTAGGAGCTTTTTATTTTTGTCGACTGCCTTTGGTAGAGATTTGTTTCTTATGTCTATNAGATCTTTAGCATTTAATTCATCCCTTTTAGTTTTTTGGATAGGTTTTTCGATGTCAGGATTTTTGGTGTCTATCTCATATAGTNTCAATGACTTGATCCCTACATCAACATTATAAGTTGTGTAGAACCAACCTCTCCAAAACCAATCAAGNTCTTTTCCTGATGCNTCTTCCATCGTTCTAAAAAAGTCTGCAGGNTCTGGTCTTTTGAACATCCATCTTNTTGAGTATTCTTTAAATGCNTAATCAAAAACTTCTCTCCCCATAACTGTTTCTCTCAAAACATTCAGNGCAGCAGCTGGTTTGCTGTANGCATTGCTTCCAAATTGGTGTATCGACTCAGAGTTAGTCATTATTGGCCTTTGTTTGGAACTGGACATATATCCTGTAATTGACTTTGGTTTTCCTCTCCCGGATGACCATTTTTGCTGCCATTCGGCCTGTGCAAGGAATTGTAAAAAAGTGTTTATACCCTCATCCATCCATGTCCATTGGCGTTCATCTGAGTTGACGATCATCGGGAACCAATTATGACCAACTTCATGAATAACCACCCCAATGAGTGCATTTTTTGTGCTTTCTGAATAGGTGCCATCCTTTTCAGGTCGAGGACCATTGAAGCAAATCATTGGATACTCCATCCCAAATACAGGGCCGTTTACGCTTATCGCGACGGGGTATGGGTAATCAAAAGTGAATTTTGAGAACACATCCAAAGTGTGAGCGACCGATTCGGTTGAATACTTGCTCCATAAAGGTTCGGCTTCAATTGGATAGAATGACATTGCCCATGCTTTTTTACCTTTGGTAAATTCATGATACTTCGCATCCCAGATGAATTTTCGAGATGAGGCCCAAGCAAAATCCCTCACATTATCAGCCTTAAATATCCAAGTTTTAGTTTTGGTTGGTTTTGTTTTTTTTGACTGATTTTGTTTTGCTTCTTCTGGAGTGACAATGAATGTGATGTCTCCATTTTTTTTGGCTTTGTTCCAACGGTCTAATTGAGTGTCACTCATAACACTATTAGTGTTTTGTAATTCACCGGTTGCGGCAACAATATGATCTTCAGGGGCTGTTATCTCTACCTTGTAATTTCCAAACTCTAAGGTGAACTCCCCACTACCCAAAAATTGTTTATTTTGCCAGCCTGTATAATCAGTATAGGCAGCCATTCTGGGAAACCATTGTGCGATTTCATAGATGTAATTTTTATCTTCCTTAAAATATTCATAACCTCCGCGAGCCCTATTTAGATCTGCATCGATGATATTGTATTCCCAATCAATATTGAAGACATAATTTGATTTTGGAGTTAATGATTTTTTAAGGTCAATTCTCATCATTGTTCCGATTATGCTAAACTTTATTTTTTCTCCTTTTGAATTAGTAACCTTTTTAATTTGATGTCCGCCTTTGAATGATTGGCGATAGAGTTGAGACTTCAATCTATTAAAGCTCATGCCATCTAAACCTGGAGCCTCTTGAATTAAGAGTTCCTCTGAATTTGGGTCAAAGCGGTTTTGGTCAAGTTGAACCCAGAGATAGTTAAGGGTATGTGGGGAATTGTTTTGATAATTGATAGTCTCTGAGCCGATGAGTCGTTGATTTTTATCGTCTAAGATAACTTTGATATGATAGTCGGCTCGCTGTTGCCAGTAATTAGGACCCGGAGCACCTGATGCCAAGCGGTTACTATTGGGTGAGGGGAGTAATTCGTGAAGTTGTTTGAATGGATCTTCTTTGTAAGAATAAACCTGTCCTGTTGATACCGGAATGAGATTAATGGTGAATAGAATAAGGGTGAGGTAAAAAAGCTGGATCATCGTTTTTTTAATAAATGAGGGGGCATAATCTAATATAATCTTAAGTATCTGCAATTATTAGATTAACCATACTTATGATAATGAAATCCTCATTATCATAACAAGTTCTCTTAAGATGCGATTATGCCTGCTCAAGGCGCAATTTTTTTCTGATCCAGTAAGAAAAAAGATCACCAAGAATTACTATGATGGAGCCCATGAGAATTAAGGCTATCATTTTGTCAAAGTCTCTCCCGGCCTTGGCATCATTAATTAAAAACCCCAGGGATGCGATACCCAACATACCAAGAACAGTTGACTCTCTTACACAAGTTTCCCATCTGTAAAAGTAATAAATGAGCATCCTAGAAAATGTTTCTGGAACCATAGCGTAAGTGAAAGTATTTATACGACTACTGCCGTGAGCGATAAATAATTTAGGAGTACTTAATTTATTGTTTTCAATAATCTCGGAACCTAGTCTTCCTAGTATTCCAACGTTGTGAATTGCTAAAGCTAGAACTAATGCCCATGGGTCGGGGCCAAGTATTGATAGTAATAAAAATCCAAGAACATATTCTGGTAAACTTCGAGTGAACAAAAATCCTAGTCGTGATATTTTATTAACTAGTTTCCAAAAGGCAGAGGATATTTTGCTATCACTAACTTCAATCCCCAAGGGAATATTGCTGGCTAAATTTCTTGCCGCCATCGGTAATACGAGAAAAGCCAATGTTGCAGATATCCAGATTGCGGTTGTTGCTAGGCCGAAGGTCATCAGGCCAGCAAAGATGCCCTTCTGATCAAATATGATTTCTGAAAGCCAAGGTAGTGCCTCTGACCAATTACCTGTTTCTCGAGTTGGGTCGGGAATTATTTTCTTCAAAAAATTATGAAGGTTTTGTGATCGCTGCTCCTCATCGATGACAGAATTATGAAGACTTTTGGCGGTCCAGGACCATAAAACACCGATAACTAATATTATGAAACTCAATCTGAGAAAGATTGAGACGCCTCTTTCCTTTTTAAGTTCTTGGATTCTTTTTGTCTGATTTGTCTCAGTCACCTTAATTAGAATTTAGCTTCTCTCTAATTTTAGCCCCCCACCATTCAATGATTGCTACCGTAAAAAATAAGACATAAAGATAAGTCCACACTTCGTGATAATGAAATTCATCGGAAGATAACTTAATTCTATATCCAATTGTTTCGATGCCCACAAAACCAAAAACAGCTGCCGTTCGAAAAGCACATTCTAGACGATAGAAAGTATATGAAACTAAATCTGGAAACGCTAAAGGCAGGATCCCTAGGACAAATGAAGTAAAATATCCCGCGCCGATTGAGCGGAACATGTTTTGGACCTCTTTTGTGTGTTCTTCGAATATTTCTGCATATATTTTTGCCAGTATCCCTGAAAAAGGAATCGTTACCGCAATTATTGCTGCCTCAGTTGACAGGCCTATGGCCGTAATAAAAAGTATTCCCCAAATAAGTTCATGAATCGATCTTGCAAACGCTATCCATAATCTTGCAGTAATATACAAAGTGCGCAGGATCATTGTATAAACTTTGTTCGATAGATTATCAGGCCACCATGCGGTAGTTGAGAAAAAAGCTAGTACTGCGCCCAGAGGAATCGAAACACTCATAGCTAAAATTGCAAATTTCAAAGTGGCGATTAAAGAATTGAAAACAGTTTTGAGGAAAGGTTCAGCGCCAGTGACAGGATTTTCATACTCAATCGCTGGACTTAGGGACGCTTTAAAAAAATCAGAGGCCAGTTTGAAGTTGCCATTGATTAATGAATCAGGTTTTAACCCAATGAGAGCGCCACAAATTAATGTTATGAGGGTTATCCATAATAACAAAGATCTCCTCTTTCCTAAAAGAGGACTTTTGAATGAGTGGAAATGTTGAGAGTTAATTTCAGCCATCCTCAAGAATTTCGTTTTCCTCTAATTGGTAAAGTTCTTGGAGTTCTTTTTTTGAAATTTGATCAGGGCTTCTATCAAAACAAACTGTCCCATTTCTGATGCCAATGACTCTTGGAAATTTCTCCATGGCCAACTCTAGATTATGAAGACTCATCAAGAGGGTTGTGTTTTCCTCGTTTGAAATTTTAATCAGTAATTCGACCAAGCTTTTTGCTCTAGCGGGGTCTACACTTGAAACAGGTTCATCTGCGAGTATGGCGGCGGGCGATTGAAAAATACTTCTGGCAACAGCTACCCTTTGTTTTTGGCCTCCTGAGAGATTTTTCGTAATTGAAAAAAGTTTTTCCTCGATCCCAACTCTATCCAGTATTGAATGAATTTCGGTAAGTTGTTCTTTTGCTGGAATGGTTAGATTTTTCAGTAATTTGAGAAAGCCATGTTGTCCGATCTTTCCTGTTATAACGTTTTGCCAGACTCGGAAGCTATCAACCAGTGCTAAGTTTTGAGGGATGAGAGAAATTCTTGAACGAACACTTTTGAGCTCTCTAGGAGTATAATTAGTCGAATCTTTACCCTGAATGATAACTTTTCCAGTACTTGGCTTGATGCTTGAATTTAATATGTTCAAAAGAGTCGTCTTTCCACCTCCACTTGGGCCCACGATCGCTACGCATTCGCCTTCGTTTATCGTAAGTTCAATGCTGTTTAAAGCATTGGTTTGATTATAAGAGTGCGTGACCCCGGAAACAATGAAAGTTGCTTTTTCTTTAGCGGTATCAGGCATTAATTTTTGGGTTTCTCCAACGAATATTAATCGAAACCTTTTAGAATTACTTTTCCAACGGCATTTCCCTCTTCGAGAAGTTTATGAGCTTCACTAACTTTTTCAAAAGAATATATTTGTTTGTGAATAAGGGGGGAAATGGAACCCGAATCAACCTTCTTGGCGATTTCTTTTAGCACTTCCCCGTGCCTCAGCTTGCCTTCATTTTGATCATGAAGAATAGGAATTATCATAAATACAACATGAAGAGATAGAGCTTTTTGGTGAAGAATACTGAGATCGCATTTGACTCTTGTATTCACAGATGAAACCCGTCCCTCTAATTTCGCTGCTTCAAAACTGTTAGTCAGCACGTCTCCTCCAACGGTATCGAATATCACATCGAACCCTTTTCCATTAGTGTGTTCGTTCACATATTCGGTGATATTTTGAGAATTATAATTAATTGGAATAGCCCCATATTTAGCAACTATTTCTGCTTTCTGATCTGATGAAACAGTTGAATAAACAACTCCACCAAATAATTTGGCAATCTGAACACCTAGGTGGCCCACTCCTCCAGCGCCTCCATGAACTAGTATCTTTTCATTTTGATTAATCTTTGCGCCTCTAATTAAGGCGTCCCAAGTAGTTATACTAACAAGAGGTAAGGCTGAACTTTCCTCAAAAGAGAGAGAACTTGGTTTTAGAGCAAGGATACGTTCATCGACTAACTGATACTCAGCCATGGCTCCCGGGTTTCCTGTTATTGCTCCACTACAGCCAAATACTTCATCACCTATTTTAAATCTAGTGACTCCATCACCAACTTCTTCAATGATACCTGAAACATCGAACCCAAGAACTCCGTTTTCAGGGGCGAGGTTTTTCAAAAGACCTGATCTAATTTTATAATCGATGGGGTTAACTGAGCTTGCCCTAACCCTGATTATTACGTGGCCGGCTTTTATTTGAGGCTTAGGAATTTCTCTCAATTCAAAAACATCCGGGCTTCCAAACCCTGTCATTACCATAGCTTTCATTTTAAATGAGACTACCCACCCCACTGATAGCGTCAATAAGTGTTCTTAACGTTTTTAAAGTTTATGCTCAATTGGTGGAAATATTGATGCTAAAGTCAGAGTTGATTTGACGGATTATATGAGCTTGTTATTTATTTAACATATCTGAAATAATAATTTCGTGAATTTTTTCACATAAATTTTATGGCAAAAAAGAAAGTCGTTAAAAAAGTCATCAAAAGAAAGGTCCTCAAAAAGAAAGTTCCAAAGGATGGCGCTGTGAAAAAAACAAAGAAAAAAGCGTCAAGTTCTTCCATAAAAAAAACAAAGAAAGCTAAGAAGCCTACCCCCAAAGATAACAACACAGACAAGGCAGGAGTGATTCATATTGATGATATGTATTCATCATGGTTTATCGATTATGCAAGTTACGTTATTTTGGAGAGGGCGGTTCCGAGTCTAAATGATGGTTTAAAACCTGTTCAGAGACGCATTCTACATTCCTTAAAGGAGAAGGATGATGGTCGTTATAATAAGGTTGCTAACATTGTGGGTCATACCATGCAATATCATCCTCATGGAGATGCCTCGATAGCTGACGCTTTAGTGACTTTGGGGCAAAAGAATTTGTTAATAGATACTCAGGGTAACTGGGGNAATATATTGACAGGAGATAAAGCGGCGGCAACTCGTTATATTGAAGCNAGGCTTTCAAAATTTGCCTTNGCAGTTGCCTTTAATGCAAAGACCACAAACTGGGCCTCNTCTTATGATGGACGTAACCAGGAACCCGTTAACTTGCCTTTAAAATTTCCGTTGTTATTGGCACAAGGTGCTGAGGGAATAGCGGTTGGATTGGCATGTAAAATACTGCCGCATAATTTTAACGAACTTATTGACGGCTGTATTGATGTTTTGCGTAAAAAGCGAACAAATTTATTACCGGATTTTCCAACTGGTGGAATTATGGATGCCTCAGAATACAATGGAGGCTTGAGGGGGGGGAAGGTCAGGGTTCGAGCGCGAATTGAAAAGACAAAAAATAAGAGACTTCTAAAAATTTCTGAGATTCCCTTCGGAACCACTGCAGGTGGGCTGATGGATAATATTGTTTCTGCCAATGAAAAGGGAAAAATTAAAATATCTAAGATTGAAGATATTACGGCGGAAAACGTTGAAATAAATATTCATCTGCCTGTGGGACTTGATCCTGATACAGCGATCGAAGCCTTATTTGCTTTTACTGATTGTGAGGTCACAATTTCACCAAATTCATGCGTCATTGAGGATGACAAACCTCGCTTTTATACTGTTGATGATTTACTAAAAAAATCATCTCTTCGAACTCGTGACTTACTTAAATGGGAGCTAGAAATTAAATTGGGAGAGCTTGAGGATAAATGGCATCATAGTTCTTTAGAGCGTATCTTCATAGAAAACAGAATTTACCGCCGTATCGAAGAATGCACGACATGGGAATCGGTCATTCAAGAAATTTGGAAAGGTTTGAAGCCATTCTTAAAAAAGCTAAAAAGAAAAGTTACTGACGATGATGTTGCAAGGTTGACTGAGATTAAGATAAAGAGAATTTCAAAATATGATTCTTTTAAAGCTGATGAATTAATCAAAGGTATCGAAGATCAGATTAAAGAGGTTAAGAAAAATATTTCTCAGATCACAAGATACACCATTAGGTACTTCAAAGAGCTCAAAGAAAAATTTGGAAAAGGAAGAGAAAGAAAGACCGAAGTTTCGAGTTTTGGCAAAGTGATTGCTAAGAATGTTGCTGTAGCGACAGAAACAATATATTTAAACTCAAAGACAGGTTTTGCTGGTTGGGGCCTTAAGAGTAGTGGAGTGTCAGTTGATCGCTGCTCTCGAATGGATGATTTAATTGTCTTTGGAAGAGAAGGAACGATGCAGGTTTCAAAAGTTGCAGAGAAAACATATGTTGGTAAAAATCCGGCCCATGTTGCTATTTTTAGAAAAGATGACCCGAAGTACTACTGTATGATTTATAGAGATGGTAGAGAAGGGGCCACTCTGGTGAAGCGCTTTACCGTGAAGGGGGTCACACGAGAGAAAATGTACGAACTAACAAAAGGGACTAACGGTACGAGAGTTTTATTCTTTTCAGCGCACGATTCTGATAAAGAAACACCNGTCGTGAATGTTGTATTAAAGCCTGCTCCAAGGCTTCGAGTGAAAGAGATTGAGATTAATTTTGCAGATATTGCAATCAAAGGTAGAGCATCTAAAGGCAATATTATTACAAAAAATAAAGTGGATAAAGTGGTCAGAAAAAAAGGGCAGCTAGAATTGCTCTAGACTTAATTAATAGGATTCCACAAAAGTCTATAATATAATCTTTTCTCAGAATGATTGATTTCTTCAATCATTTCACGAGAGTCTTCGCTGGCTTTAAAAGTCTTTTTAGTGGTCCAATCAATTAAGTTATCAGATTTTTGAAGTTCAAATTCTTTACCTTTTATTAAGTATGAGCATTTGATTTTGATACGACCAAGTTCATGAGTTATTTCTAGCTCAGGCAAATTTCCTGGCTCNGCTCTCCAAGCTATTCCATATGAGGTTGGTTTATCAGTGCTAACTTTAAGTTGATATAATCCTTTTGGTAAACCTCTCAAGTAAATGTGCTCAAGATTATCAATTCTCGAATCACTGAAATCATAAAGAGTAAGATTTTCATCATCTACTCGACAGATTGAAAGAGACATATCTGCAATGGATTCCTCATATTCCTTACCATCAATCCAAGGAGCAGAAAGAACTAACCGATTCCAATTGAGTGAAAAAACNACCTCCGTTGAATTTTCATCAAGTAAAATATTGTAAAATGATGCATTTTCCTTCTCCAGAAAACNAGAATCCCATCCATAATTGTTATAGAGGTTGNCAGTGATTTTTTCACTTTCNGTTATTATNTTGTAACTGTTGAACACGTTTATTTTTCCTGCTCCTAATACTGAATCAATTGGTTTCTCATGTGATCTGCTCCATTCGGGAAATTCATTTTTTTGCGCTCCTGCCATGACAATGGCCTTCATGGTTTCGGGGTAACATGCACTAGGCTTTCCCTGATTCAGTGATANCCCGTATAGAAATGNAACAGCGGAACTAACTTGAGGAGTGCAGCTGCTGGTTGAGTTATCGTTTGCAACAATATCAGGTTTTAATCGCCCTGGGCCATCATGATTGATATTTNCTGAACTGTTTACGGGAGCAGAGGGAGTGCCTCCTCGGCTGTGAGAGCCATTAGTGTTCCCAACTACGATAGCATTATAGCTAGATGCAAGAATGGAGGGAACGGTTGTGGAGCTTTCATTATTAAGACCAACACATGCAATGAATTGATCACGGTTGATGGCGTAATCAAATCGACTAATGGCTTCATTATGGAATCGAATGATTGAGTCAACTTCAGACGGTGTATTATTCTTATTGTAACCATATGAAATCCATGAGTGGTTTTGAATTATACTTTCTTCAATTNGAGGGGCAAATGGAGTGCCGCTTAATAAAAAATCTTGTGATGCCCATTGATTGGCCGCATAAACATCAACTTCTGNAATCCANGGTNTGATTGAATCAGANCTAAAAAANCGTTGNCCGACGCCTTCAGCATGGTTGGACTTTGAGTAGGATGTCTGTTCACTTATGGTCTTAACCGTAATTAATTGGTTGTTGAATTTTTCAGTCNCTTGAAATGAGTACCCTCTTGGGGGTGATAAATTTGGAGAGGTAATAGGTAGAAACCTTCCCTCAGNATCTGCTGCCTCGATCAATGAAACTTTAAACGGGGCTGATGCCAACTCCAAATCAAAAGAGAAATCTGAACTTGTTAAACTATTATTAAAAGCGTGAACGGCGACAATATTTTCTCCTTCCATCAATAGTTGATTAGATTTNCCTATAATAATTGATTCCCAACTCGCCTCATGGCTGAAAGCCGTGTCGTTATAGTTACCTGTGTCATCATCAACGTATAAACGGGCCACTTCAATACCATTGATCCAGATGATAGCGCCGNCATCAATGTATACTCTTAATAAAAGTTTGGAGGGAATTTGTTCNTNTTTAACNATGAAACTTTTTCTCAAATAAACGCTGGTGTATGGTTTAGAAAATTCAGAATTGGTTTCTCTCATGTCATCGAGATTGGTGTTGTCATCATTATCCCCATAGCCAATCGGTGTTTTTCCTCGAAGCCAATCCTGCCCCTCTTGAAAATTNAATCCTCTCCACAAGTTGGTGGGGTNTGACGCTTCACTTGTNCCTTTCTTNTATTTCCAATCGCTGTCTTGAGCAGGTATGAACAAAGTGGAACCATTATTAATAGCTGGAGGNGATTTTAGNTNCTCAATGAGTTCATTATAACCATTGTCCTGACCCCAGATCTGGGCAAAGCCAGTCAGAGGGCTGAAAATAAGAATCCAGATTATTATAAATGATTTGGATTTTATGTTTCTACAAATCATTGGTTTTTAATTATCGCATGCTATTTTGAGTGGTAAATTGAGTTTTTTTAATATTTTTATTAATACGGATAGATAAGGCAATGATTACTGAACCGGCAATAGCGATTATAGGAGGAAGTGGGCTCTATGATATGGATGGGGCGAAAAAAGTCGATGAGCACAAAGTTAAAACTCCTTTCGGATTTCCATCTGATTTAATTATTCAGTGTGAGTTAAGCGACAGAAAAGTTTTTTTTCTGCCTAGGCATGGTAGAGGACATACGATTTTGCCTCATGAGTTAAACCACAGGGCCAACTTTTGGGCATTAAAGTCTCTTGGTGTTGCCTGGGCTATTTCTGTCACTGCTGTAGGAAGTCTTCAACAAAGTTATGCTCCCAGAGACATTGTTTTACCTGATCAGTTTTTTGATCGTACAAGCCGAAGAGATGAGCATACTTTTTTTGGAGAAGGAATATGTGCTCACATTGCTTTTGGTGAACCCATAAGCCATCAACTAAGAGAGTTGATTTTTGAAACGGCAAGCTCAATGCATGAGGGGACAGTGCATAATGGAGGGACTTATGTTAATATGGATGGTCCAGCCTTTTCCACTAGAGCTGAATCATTGACTAATCAGCGGCTTGGATTCGATGTCATAGGAATGACAAATTTGCCTGAAGCCAAGCTGGCTAAAGAATCTGAAATTGCTCTTTCAACCATGTCCATGGTCACAGATTATGATTGCTGGAAAATAGAAGAGGATCCTGTAACTGCCGATGTNGTGATTGGTCATTTAAATGCNAATGCTGAGTCTGCAAAAAANATNATAAAGTCGGTAGTGCCTAAAATTCCTGAAAATCCNGATTGGGAAGATCATCGTTCACTTGATGGAGCGATCATAGGGAGTCCNGAATCTTGGCCTGAAAAGACNAAGATTAAGCTTCAGCCAATTCTTTCCAATTATTTGAATAGGAATTAATTCGCGTATGCTTTTTTGACTTCTTCGGCCAAAATATTTATTCCNTCNTCAATAATAGANTCAGGTTGAGAATAAGTGATACGGATACACTCTTTGGAATGTTGTATCGGTTCATCAATTCCATAGAAAAAATATTCCCCAGGCACGATCAGAACATTTCTCTTTTTTAATCGTTCGTATAATTTTTTTGTTGTTATCGGTAAGTTCGGGAACCAAAACCATAAAAAGAATGCTCCCTCCGCTTCGTGAATTTTATATGGTATTGTATCACTAAATGCTTTCTGAACATATGAAATGGCTGCTTTCATTTTTTTTAGATAGAAAGGCCTAATCACATTGCTGCTTATATCGAGTATCTCCCCACTTTCTATTAAGGGTAATGTAACCGCTTGTCCGATGTTGTTGTTAGCTAATCCTATAATCGCATTGGCTGCGGATATTTTTTCTATTATTCTTTCATGCCCAATTACAATGCCTGTTCGGGTGCCTGGTAGACCAAGTTTAGATAAGCTTAGCGTTAAAATAATATGTTCATCATATATGGGATTGGCGGATTTATAAATTGCACCGGGAAAGGGAATGCCATAGGCGTTATCAATAATTAGAGGAATGTGATTGGATTTTGCAATTGATGATAATTGTGTAATTTCTCTGTCGGTTAATACGTTGCCACTTGGATTAGTTGGCCTGGAAACACAGAGAGCAGCTATTTCTTTTGTGATTAGAAGCTTTTTAAAATCCACCCGGTACTTGAATGTATTATCGCTTGTATTTTCAATTAGCCCTGGATTTGCCCTGAAGAGATCATTATTAATTCCCTGATTGGCATATCCTATGTACTCAGGTGCTATAGGAAGAAGAATTTTCTTTTTGGTGCCATCTGAGAATTTTCCTGCCAATAGATTAAATAAAAAGAAAAACGCGGTCTGTGCCCCAGAGGTGATTGAGATATTTTTAGAACTGAGGTTCCAGTTATATTTTTTGTTTAATAGGTTTACCAGTTTTTTTATGAATTCAGGATTACCGGAAGGACCATCATAATCACCAAGAATAGTATCAAGTTTTTCTGGTGTAGTGAGAAGGGATTCTATTTGCTTTCTCCATATGGTTTGCACTTCTGGAATGGCGGCAGGATTGCCACCCCCCATCATTCTCATTTCTTTGTTTTCTGCCAATGCTTCGCCAAGCCCTTGCATTAGCTCAACGATGCCACAATCAGCTCCAATTTTTTCCCCAAAACTAGAGAACGAGAAATTAAAACCCATAACGATTCATTTAATTCAGATAACCTATTTCTAATTGTTTGAAATAATTCTTTTTGTCAAAGAAGGATCTGTGCAATATTAACAATATTGTGCTATATTTACTTCTAGTTGTTTATATAGCAACAATTCTATTAATTATGGGAAACGAAAAAAGGACAAGAGCACGTAAGGCTCGATCAAGAGCGGTAGATAAAAAAGCTATCGAAGAAGGTAAGCGCCGACGTAGAGATGGAGGATCAAGTTCAAAATCTCAAGAAGTTGAGGGAACAATTTCTGCGGTTCTTGCGGGGACAATGTTCAAAGTGAAGCTTGCCAATGGCCATGAGTTGCTTGCACATATATCTGGGAAAATGCGTAAAAGATTCATTAGGCTCGTGGTTGGTGATAAGGTTAAGCTCGAGGTATCGCCCTATGATATTGATAAGGCGCGTATCACTTACCGGCTTGGATAGGGTATTACTACTTACAAACCTTTAATTGGCTGATAAGATTTTTTGAATTTTTCTTACAGCTTGTCTTGATACTTAGCACAGAATCGCCTAGCCTCAATCTATGGCCAAACAGGCTCTAGGAAAAGGATTAGGAGCGCTAATCGGAAAAGTTAGTAAAGACAGCTCAAAAGCAGAACCGGTTAAATCAGACCCAGGTCCTGATGATCGTGTTGTTTCCGTGTCTTTATCAGAAATTGTTCCGAGCCCACTTCAGCCCAGAAAACAATTTAACGATGATGCACTAAGCGACCTTGTTGATTCAATCAGGGAGCATGGAGTGATTCAGCCATTAATTGTACGAGATGTTAAAGGAAAACTTGAGCTGATTGCTGGAGAGAGGCGATGGAGGGCTTGTCAAAGTTTAGAACTTGATTCAGTACCAGTTATTTGCCGGGAAGCCAGTGACAGAGATGTGCTTGAAATGGCATTGATAGAAAATCTTCAACGTGAGGATTTAAATCCGGTTGAAGAAGCTCAAGCTTACACAAAGCTAGCCAAAGATTTTGGTATGACCCAGGAGCAAATTTCTTCAAGGGTCGGCAAGAACCGTACGACTGTTGCTAATGCAATGAGACTATTGGATCTCGCAGCTGACGTTCAAAAGCTTCTTGCTTCAGGAGAAATAAGCGTTGGCCATGCAAAGGTAATACTGAGCATTAAATCAAAAACTGATCAGGCTAAGGTAGCTGCTCTAATAATTAAAGGTCATTTGACCGTTAGAGCGACTGAGAAACTTATTGGACAATTCCAGAACCCTGATTCAAAAAAAATTGGCGGTAAAAAAGTTAAATCGAATCCGCAATTATCTGCAGCGCTTTCCAAAATTCAGGAGCTACTCCGAGAAAGATTTGCTACACAAGTTTATCTTAATCAAGGTTCAAAAAAGGGAAAAATTGAGATTGAATATTACAACAACGATGATCTAGAGCGATTGCTTGAGCTCATGGGGATTGATAATGTCGACTAACTCTAAGAGGCGCTTATCTCTTATTGCGATTGCAGCAGGGTGCACCCTTATTTTGCAATTACTGAATGGTTGTAAGCCAAATGATAAAGCTTTTTCAGGTGAATTAGCCTATAAACATGTAGAGGCTCTGGTCAATTTTGGTCCTAGAGAACCAGGTTCACAATCAATAATTAAAGCTCAGAATTATATAGAAAAAGAACTCAATGAATTTGGTTGGAAAATCTTTAGACAAAGTTTTTCTGATCAAACCCCTCAAGGAGAGAAAGATTTTGTAAATTTAAGAGCCAGGTTTTCCTCGGGTGATAATGATATAGATTGGAAAGATGGTGGAGGTAAGATTTTAGTATGCTCTCATTATGATACTAAAATTATGGAGAGTATTAATTTTTTGGGTGCTAATGACGGGGGATCTAGCACTGGAATATTGATCGAGTTGGGGCGAGTTCTTTCAAAAAATCCAAACCGAGCAAGTCGGATAGAATTAGTTTTTTTTGATGGGGAAGAGGCAGTCGTTGATTTCACTGCTGTCGACGGACTTTATGGGAGCCGTCACTATGCGAAGTACTGGAGAAGTGCACCTCAAGAAAAGAAACCAGTAGCTGCATATGTTCTTGATCTTGTTGGAGACAAAAATATGAGAATTGATCCCCCGATTGATTCTCCACCTCATTTGCTTTCTCAATTATACAAAGCATCAAGACAAATAGGTAAGAAATCTCTGTTTGGCATTCATCCCACTCCGATCACTGATGACCATGTTCCGTTGAACGCTGCTGGTATTCCCGCAATAGATATCATCGATTCCGCATATATCAGTGGTGGGAAGTGGCACCAAGAGGGTGATAATATGGATTCAATTTCATCGCAGAGTTTAAATCTTATTGGTGATGTAATGCTGCAAATAATTGAAAATTCAATTTCCTCCAATTGAATTTTATATTTTTAACTGTGTTAAAGCGTGTTGAGTGTGATCCACAGATTTCTAATAATCGTATAATTATTTGAAATGAAATTACTTAAATACACTGAAGTTCAAGATGATGATGAAAATGCTATTATTTTTCAGCTTTGGGAATTTGATAACTCTGACTCATACACAATCACAGCAAATGTAAACGGCACTCCGGCCAGAATAGAGGGTTGGAATGGCTGGGATTTTGAAGATCACTTCACAAAAGAAGAGGCCCTAGAAGCCCTCCAATCTTACGAAGACTCATTTAAGACGACTCAAACGTCCTCATAAGTTTAAAATTATAAGCCGTCTTGCTGACTTAAAATTAGTTTCAAGAAAAACATTTAGGCGTTTTTAGCCTTCCTCATCGGCAGGTAAGGCCTTACCAATTTCTCTTCCAGTCGTATCATCGACGACTGGTGAAATCGTTAAATCCATGAATTGGTTCCACCCCATGGCGTATGAGGTAATTGCCTTGATGTCATCTGTTTCGAAGATGGCAACTCCTGAACCGTTAACCATATCGTGCCAACGTCCAACCAATTTCAAATTATCTCCCATTAATGCCTCATCCTCCTCTGGAGTCATTGCTGCAAAATGTCTGATCACATCGTGATTAAATCCCTCGTGTAACTGCCAAGAAACTAAAAATAGCATAATAATTTTAATAAATATTCAGTTACATTTATTAACTTCCTCTGAAAAAAGTCAAAATGTAATATTTTTTTGCCTCAGTAGTATTCTTAATAAGGTTGTGTTTTTAGGGATTCTCATAATAAAGAATAAAACACCAAAACTTTACCTTGCGGATAATGTCGACTTTGCTAGTTTTTGAGCCCCACATTAGTGATTTATGGTCTCTGTAGATCACTTAAAGCGCCCGTAGCTCAACTGGATAGAGTGCCTGACTACGGATCAGGAGGTTAGGGGTTCGACTCCTCTCGGGCGCGCTTCTTCTTTTCCCTTTTATTAAAGACTGAAGTCAGTCTTTTGTTTAAATTAGTGCGAATTCCGTGTCCAGGCGGGAGTATTCTTCAAAACCTTTGTATTAAAAAAGATTGTTTAAGTTACTTATCCAAAGCAAAGCGGTAGAACTTCTTACCTTCAGGAATAGGGATAGTGCGAGTCATCTCGCCACCAAGTTTTGTCCATTCAATGAGATTATCACTTTGCTCAATAGTTAATCCCAAAGTGATGTTATTACCATCGGGTTCAACGGCTAGTACTACAGATCCCGCACGGCCTTCCTGAACTTCTTCAAGAGTGGGTCGTTTTTCGAGGATAGCAATTTTTTCATCTTTCTCCTGAACTCTTGCTGTAAGTTCATTAATTCTCGTGTTGAGAACTTCAATTTTATCAGATATTACATTCATTGCTTTTAGTTGTTCCAACTGAACCTTTAGATCAAAGTTTTGGATTGCCTGTTGGCTTTCATTGCTGCTGTTGTAATATGGGTAGACTGATGCTCCATTAATGTTGCTTCCTGAAAAATTAGTCCCGCTAATGTTTACGCCATAGAGGTTTGTATTCTCTAAATTAGCGTCTTTGAAGATAGCATTACTCATGTTTGTTGCGCTCATATCAGCCCCATTAAGGTTTGCAGAACTAAAATTTGTTCCTTGTAAGATTGAGCGTGAAAAGTTTGATTCACTTAGATTGGTATCGCTAAAATTTGCAGAATTTAATCTCGATTGAGATAAATTTGCCCCTTCAAGATTCGCTTCTGAAAAGTTAG
>NZSO01000071.1 GCA_002696885.1 Verrucomicrobiales bacterium
CCATTTATTAATCCAACTTTCGCAATTCCATTTTTTTGCTAATAGCCTGAAAATTGAAAAATCTGATAGAGCTATACCAGGAGCAGGAAGAACTTTCTTTATATGTCCTATCCGACGCTCTGAATTGATAAATGTTCCTTCTTTTTCTGCCCAGCCGGATGCAGGTAAGAAGAGATCGGCAAACTCGGCTGTTTCTGTCGTTGAGTAAAGGTCCTGAACAACGAGGAATTCTAGTTTATCTAATATTTTCTTGAAACGTTTTTGATTGGTCCAAGAATGCGCGCCATTTGTGGCAATGATCCAGAGCCCTTTAATTTTACCGCTTTCAATTCCATCTATGATTTGATCATAAGCCCAGCTTGGTTCGGAAGGAATTTTTTCTATAGGAACTCCTAATAAATTAGATATCTTTTTTCTATGTTCATATTCTCTGAAATCATGACCTCCTAGCAAGTTTGTGGTATTGCTGAAGAGTCTTGACCCCATGGCGTTACATTGTCCTGTAATTGAATTAGCTCCAGTTCCAGGGCGGCCGATGTTTCCTGTCATCAATGCCAAATTAATAATTGATTGTGCCGTTCTAGTTGACTCATAGCCTTGATTCACCCCCATGGTCCACCAAAAGGATACACGGTTGTTGGTTCCAATTATTTCAGTCAACTGATTTAAAAGAGTTATTGATATACCTGTTATTTCAGAAACTTTATCAGGAGTGAATTGCTCAACGAAATCCCTGAAATTTTCGAAACCAGAAGTGCTATTTTTAATAAAATCTTCTGCAAGATAGTTGTTTTTAATTAGTAAATTGGCTAGGCCATAAAATAAAGTAAGATCTGACTTAGGGGCCAATGGCACATGCATAGTGGATTGCATGGCTGTTTCAGTTAGACGAGGATCGATGACGATGATCTTTGGGTCCCTTTTATTTCTAAGTATTCTTTGCCATAGAATTGGATGAGCAATACATAAATTAGAACCTATTAGTATGATGACATCACTCTCCTCAAAATCTGAGTATGAATAGGGTGGGGCATCAAAACCAAAAGATTCCTTGTAAGCAACTACAGAAGTTGCCATGCACTGACGAGTGTTTCCATCGCCATGCTTTATGCCCATTCCAAATTTTGTGAATGCGCCTAGAAGAGCCAATTCTTCTGTGCATATCTGCCCAGTACTAAGGAAAGCTATTGAATCTTGGCCATGATTAGATTGAATTTGCTTAAATCGATCACAAAAAATGTTTGAAGCTTTCTCCCAGTCAATTACTTTCATTGCTTCACCTCTTGAATTTCGACATAAAGGGGTTTTTGCCCTCTCTGGGGATCTCATTGGGTTTAAAGCATCCCAGCCTTTCGGACAGGCCATCCCAAGATTAACAGGGTAATTCTTGTTTGGAGATAAATTAACAGCTTTTCCGTCTTTGATATGTAGAGAAAGAGAACAACCTACTGAACAATAACCACAAACGGAAGAAGTAGTATATTGAGGTGATAATTTTTTTGGCAATTGGCCAAGCCCAAATTTCCCAGGCTCTCTAACTAAATTTGATGTTAGAGGCCCCTCGAATGATCTGAATAATGTTGAAACTTTCAAGGTGTTTTTAAAATTTAAAAGTTTTCTTTTTTGCTCTGTATTCGTTTTCTATTTCCGTCATTAAGAGTTGATTAATCCAGGCATTTTAGGTTCATCTGATGATCGAAAGAACAAAGACCTTCCAAAGATCTCGGAGACAAAAAATAGCACTGCAGAAGCGACAGTTGAGAATGCTAGGAGTGCAATTGCGATTATTGCTGTAAAAATTCTAATTAAAGAAAGGTTTTTCAATGGGCCGCGCATCAATCTTCCTGAGTGAATGCAATTTGAGTTTTTTCCAGCCATAATAATTATATCAATGCTGAGTGAGATGAACATGGGGATGGCTGCCAGAAAAAACCAACCCGAGAAAGCTATCCCCACGCCAAGTGTGGTAGAAAAGAAACGGAGGCACGTTAATTTAAAATTCCATGACGGTCTTGGAGTGTCAGCATAAACCATTACAGAACTGTAAATTCCTAGAATGCCGAGTAAGGATGAAATTGCGCCAGAAATTGTGATCCATTTACTAGCAAAACCAGACAAAGTAAAAAATAAGAAAATAAGACTCGTTGCTGACCAAAGACCAAATATGAGTATTTCTCGGCTTAGCCATGATCTGCGCCAACCTAAAAAGGCCTTCCAAGCTTTTGAGGGTTTTCCAAGATGTAGAAAACTCGATAATAAACCTGTAAAACATAAAGCGATTCCGATTAGTAAGGTATATTGATTGATCTGACTATTCGCTAACCATTTAATGAATTCGATTAAAGAAATACCAACACCAGCTTGAGTGAATGTTAGCATTAACATTAAAGGAGAATGAGAAGCTGATTCTTTTAAATTTCCATAGTCAGCCGGTCTGGGGTTAGAGTCCTTTATTAAGTTTATATATTTTGATGATGGCTTGGTATATTGTGATGTTATGGTACCCGGAACGAGCCCTTCATCCGTATTGCTTTCCTCTAAAATTTCTTCATTTCTAACAATACGAATTTTTATTGCTTCGTTTGGACATGCTTGAACGCATGCAGGTGCCTCGCCTGTTTCTAACCGACTCTGACACATATCACATTTACGAATTATACCCAAATTATCGTTGTATTTGGGTGCATCGTACGGACATTTCATCTCGCAATAACGACAACCCATACACTGATCATCTAGATGGTGTACAATTCCAGTCGCCTGATCTTTCTCATATGCAAGTGTAGGACATCCGTTTGCGCAAGCAGGATCCATGCAATGGTGGCAAGCAGAGGTTACTGTTTGCTGCATTGGTTTATCCCTTTTTGTTCCGAACAAGGCACCCACATCTCTCCAAGATTCATTATGATCAAGACCATTAAGACTATGACAAGCCGAAACACATGATTTGCATCCGCTGCAGGCACTTAAATCAATTTCAAATGAGTACTGTTCATTTTTTTTTGGTTTGCTAAGTGGTATTAGATCTGAGTAAACATTCGAAGAAAAATGAGACTGGTTAGTATCATATTTTTTTGAGAAACGGTCTACAGCAGTCAAGTTTTGCTGCTCATCTAAGAGTTCGTTGATGAATGGATCTTTAAAGCTTGAAATCATGCCGCAAAAGAACTGAATTCTGCTATTGCGTTATTAGTCATCTTTTCGAGGTCTGAGATTTCATGTCGCGTGGCGAAATCATAAAACGACTCATTTTTCTTACGCTTTGAAAGGTAGGCAGTAAGCATTGCATAAATGGTTTCATTTATTTGTTTTCCTGATGGAATACTTTTAAAGAGCTGTCTTCCTATCCGTTTTTTTTCAGGACCAAATCCTCCGCCAACGAACACATGGTAACCCTCAATAGGTTCATCACTGTTATCAACAGATACCTTGCAGGCTAATAGTCCAATATCGCCTATATAATGTTGGGCACAAGAATGGGGGCAGCCGGTAACATGGATATTAATTGGCTTATCTAATGTAATTCTTTTATCTAAGTAATTAACAATTTCATTAGCGTGGGTTTTTGTGTCAGAGCTAGAAAACTTACAATATTGATTTCCCGTGCATGCAACCGTGCCACCCTTGATTAAACTTGATTCACAAGTTAAGCCTCCTTTGTTGAGCTTTTCTCTAGCTTTATCAATCTTATTACTTGGTATGTTAGGAATTATTAGGTTCTGAAAAATTGTGAGCCTGATTTCTCCGTTACCAAATTCTTTTGCCACTTCGGCAATTAACTCCGCCTCTTGAGATTGTAGAATGCCCACTGGGGTATATACGCCTAGCCAGCTCAACCCTTCTTGGATTTGTTCATGAGCACCTATGTGAGCATGAGGAACATCAGGTTTGATGTGTTCCTCTATGAGGTCTGTATATAATGGATCTGAAAAATCAAAATCTATGAGCTGATCTTCTAATAGTTTATTTGTTTCATTGATATATTTTTTATTTCCCCATTCCTTAATTAAATAAACCAGTCGTGCTTTTCCCCGATTGCCACGATTTCCATTTTGAATATAAACTCTGACAAGTGCCGAGATGACATCAACAGCATCATGAGGNTTGCATATAGCACCACAATTTTCTGCAAAAGCTTTGTGACCNGTTACTCCACCTAGNAACAATTGAAACCATACTCCTNCGTCAACTTTGTCATANAATGGGTGGTTTTTGGGAGGTTTTTTTATTTTTATGGCTCTAAGACCAATATCGTTAGTATCCTCAGCGACTCCAACAATTCCTCCTCCATCAAATGAAACATTAAACTTTCTTGGTAAGTCATAAAACTCAGGCTGATTTATCACAGTGTGTGCTAAATCTTTAACAAAAGGAGACACATCAATTAACTCATAAGGATCTATTCCAGCTGTTGGATTTGATGTGAAATTTCTCAAATTATCGGCTCCAGAGCCTCGAGAATGAAGGCCACAATCCTGGATTCTCCTTAATAACGATGGGGTGTCCTTGGGTTTAATGACTCTAATTTGAATGTTATTCCGAGTCGTTATTTGTAAATATCCCCACGCAATATCTTTAGCGATCGACGCTAATTCCATTAGTTGGTTAGCTTTTATCAAACCACCTGGAATCCGCAGTCTACACATATACCCTTCATGGATAGGGGCTAACCAAAATAAACCGTTCCATTTAAAGCGAAATACATCGTCTTTTTCTGGGGACTTATTTTTTTTTGCAAGATCTATCAGATTGGAAAAAGCATTAAATGGATTTTGGTTTTGTTTGATTTTTTCTTCAGGAATTAATTTTTTTTGTTTAGGTGTTTGTTTTGAGTTTTTGTCAGCATCCGAGAAGGTTAATCCTTTTTCTTTGAAGCCAGCAAAGAATCCTTCAAGCCATGTTTTTTGGTCCTGATCAATATTTTCTCCGGCGACCTTCGTGGGAATGTTAGTAGACATCTCTTTGATAGCGTTTTTCTTTTTTCATTTCTTTGATGTATGATTCGGAGTTCACCTTTCCATGCTCCTCAATGATTTCATGAAGGCAACTATCTACATCTTTTGCCATATATTTTGCATCACCACAGACATAAAAATAGGCGCCTTCATTCAACCAGCTCCATATTTCTTTGCCCTCTTGTGCCATTACGTCTTGAACGTAAATTTTATTTTCCTGATCCCGCGACCATGCCGTGCTGAGCTTTGAAAGAATTCCTTTGTTCTGGAAATCCATCAATTCTTGCTTGTAAAGAAAATCAGTTCCTTCGTGTGGGTTTCCAAAGAACAACCAACTTTTACCGGATGATTTTAAAAATTCTCTCTCTTGGAGAAATGCACGAAATGGGGCGATTCCGGTTCCTGGGCCCACCATTATGATGGGAATAGATGAATCTTGAGGTAACTTGAAGTGTTTTGAAGATTGTAAAAAAACATTGGTGGTGTCGTTTTTACGACAACGATCAGCTAGATATGCTGAACAGACCCCATTTCTAGATCTTCCGTGTGACTCGTACGAGACCTTTGCTACAGTGATGTGAACTTTATCAATGTTGGCGTTAGGGCTTGAGGAAATCGAATAAAGACGGGGTGATAATTTTCTTAGTAGTGATAAAAATTGCTTAGGTTCTGAAAAAATTACTGGGTAATCAACAATAAGATCAATAATCTCACGCCCTGTTATGTATTCTTCTAAAGAAGTATTTTTAATTGTTTGTCCCAAGGACTCTGAACTTGATTTGTCAAGCCAAGCCAAAACAAAATCTTTGGTGAGGTTTCGGATATCAAAGTCATATAAAAGTATTTCTTTTAATTTTTTATCATCAACTAATTCATCAGGATCAAAATTTAAATTAGTAATTAATTCATCAATAAGTTCCGGATCATTAGTTGGATATATTCCTAATACATCACCAGCTTCATAGCTAAGATTAGATCCAGATAAATCAAATTCTATATGGTGCGTTTGCTTTTGCGACTCTTGTTCGTTGAGATTTTTATTAAGAAGTACTTTTGCAGAAAAAGGATTCTTTTTTGAATATGCATCTGTATTAACTTTAGAAGTTTCTTTTTTTATTGGTGTGTCTAGTTTCTTAAGAACCCCATTAAACCAATTCTCTGCGGTTTCCTCGTAGTCGACATCGCATTCTCCTCTTGGAGTTAGTCTTTTGGCTCCGAGTTCTTTAAGTCTCGAATCAAATTTTTCTCCCATTGCACAAAAGTGAAGATAATTTTTATCTCCTAGTCCGAGCACAGAGTATTGTAATTTTTCAAGTCGAGGGTGATCCTCGCTGGTTATATGATTCCAAAAATCAACCGCGTTGTCAGGGGGATCTCCGTCACCCCAGGTGCTAGATATTAATAGAAGAAACTCTTCATTAGTGAGGTCAAAGTCTTCGAATTCTTCGGCTCCATAAACAGGTGCTTCAAAGCCAGTATTTTCTAGTTCATTCCCAAATTGTTCGGCTAGTGATTGGCTGTTACCAGACTGGCTTGCGAACACAATTGGTATCCTTTTTTTAGTTTTTTTCTTTTCTGATTCTTGTGATGAGCGTTCGGTGGCTGATTGACTAATTATTCCTGCAATATATCCGTTAAGCCAAAGCCTTTGAGCTTCATTGAAAGGAGCATTCGTAGGTATTTGAGGCGTTGTGGGCATTAAGCTGCTGATCTTTCCTCTTTACCTTCGTCAGCTCTTTCTTGTAGAAAATTGAGAAGGAACTCTCGATAATCATAGTACTGTTCTTGAGACATTATTTCTTGTCTGTCTCTGGGACGAGGTAGATTAATTTCGAGGATATCTCCGATACCAGCAGCAGGTCCATTAGTCATCATAATTACACGATCTGCAAGATAGATAGACTCGTCCACGTCATGTGTGATCATCATAGCTGTGAGTTTTTCTCTGTTCCATAATTCAAGAAGAACTCCCTGAAGTTCGAATTTGGTTAACTTATCCAGCATGCCAAATGGTTCATCTAGAAGTAACATTTTTGGGGAAAGAGCAAACGCACGAGCGAGGCCAACTCTTTGACGCATTCCTCCTGATAGCTCGTCAGGTTTTTTGTTGAATGAACCAGATAGACCAACGGCAGTTAAATAATATTCAACGATTTGATTTCTCTCAGCTCTAGTCGCGTGATAGTAAACCTGGTTGACTCCAAGCATCACATTATCCCATGCGCTCATCCATGGTAAGAGGCATGGTGACTGAAAAACAACTCCTCGGTCCGGTGCCGCCCCAGAAATTTCGTTACCATCAAGAATAACGCCGCCTTCAGTCATTTCGTTAAGTCCCGCAACCATTGATAGGACCGTAGATTTTCCGCATCCTGAATGACCAATCACGCAAACAAACTCACCTTTTTTCATTTTAAGGTTGAAGTTTTTGACGATCACGGCATCCCCCTTCGGTGTTTTATAGGTTTTCCCAAGATTAAACGTTTCGAAGTATGCACTCATAATTTTAATTAAATTGATTTTGATAGTTCTTTTTTAGGTTGAGGGCGAGCACCTCTTGAAAATGTGGGTTTGTGCCTGGAAATATCTATTGGTTTTATATTTGGAAGAGTGACTCTTCCACGAGGGCTACTGGCTTTTTCTTTTTCTTTCTCCTTCAGTAAAAAACTTATTATTTCATGTCGCAGCTTTTGGTAATCAGCTGATGAATTAATAGCCTTTCTATCTCGTGGATAAGGATTCGAATTATAAATCTCAGGTCCTAGTGAAGCCTCAGGTCCAATACTCAATGGTATGATTCTATCGGCCATGTACAATCCTTCATCTACATCGTTGGTTATTAGAATGACTGTTTGCCCTTCAGCTTTCTTTATCTCCAGGATTTGATCCTGAATGACACTTCGAGTTAAAGCGTCAAGAGCACTTAAGGGCTCATCAAGCAATAATAATTTTGGGTTCATTGAAAGGGTTCTGGCAACTGAATTTCGTTGTCTCATTCCACCTGAAAGTTCTCCAGGTTTTTTATATGAGGCATCGTCAAGATTAACTCTTTGGATTGCCTTTTTGATCATAGATTTTCTTTCAGATCTTTTGCTTCCCTTGTAAATTTGATTTACAGCCATGGCTACGTTTCCATGAACGCTTAACCAAGGCAAAAGTGAATAATTTTGGAAAACCAAACCTCTGTCAGGATGAGGACCATCAATTTTTTTTCCATCAACTATAATCTCACCTGAATCAGGTTCCTCCAAGCCAGCGATAAGGTTCATCAGGGTTGACTTTCCTACACCTGAATAACCTAGGATTGCTACGAGCTCACCTTGATTGATATGTAAGTTGATATTCTTAAGTATTTCTGATCGAGCCGTTCCAGAACCAAAACCCTTAGACACATTATTAATTTCAATATAAGCCATAAAATTTGGATTTTTTTGAATAAGCTGTTAAATGTTTTGTTCCTCAAAAGTAACGAGCCTCTGGCAAACAAGCATTATCCTATCAAGCAAGAAACCGATGGCTCCTATGAAGAATACCGCTATTATTATTTGGGCGGTGCTTTGGGTGTCACCGTTTTGGTACATGTCCCATACAAATTTTCCGAGCCCCTGATTTTGGGCCATCATGTCTGAGGCAACAAGCACCATCCAACCAACACCAATTGATAATCTCAAACCGGTAAAAATTAGAGGCAGAGATGATGGAAGTACAATTTTCCAAATCCTTTTAAACCACCCTAGCTTTAAAACTTTTGCAACATTAAGATGATCTTTGTCCACAGATGCGACACCTACGGCGGTGTTAATAAGTGTTGGCCAAATAGAACATAAAGTTACCACCCCTGCAGAGGTCCATAAAGCTCGTTGCCAAATACTTGTAGACTCAGGTTGTTCAATTCCCCAGGTCGTAAATACGAAAACGATTGGAAACCATGCTAAGGGAGAAACAGGTTTAAATAACTGAATAATTGGATTTAAAGCAATGTTTACCCGTTTCGATACCCCGCATAGGATACCTATAGGAACACCGAGTAAGGTGGCTACTAGAAAACCCACAGCCACCGTGATTAAGCTGATGCCGATTTGATCAAAAAAAGTCGTCGCGCCTTGATAAACTTTGGATCGAAATTTTTCAGCCATTCCGTTGTAGCGTTCAACTCTATCTGTTTGACCAGCTTCCTCTGCGACTTTGGCCTTGGCTTCCATTTTAAGAGCCCGTTCCTCATTTGCCTCGTAGTATTCAATCTCCTTGATTTTTTCAGCCTCTGCAAAATCAACCATCCCTTGCCATGCCGTCCAAGTTTGTGCAGGACTGGGTATTCTCGTGCTGTCAGAAACCACAAATTGAGAACAGATACCCCAAATGCCAATGAAGACTGCAAAAGCTAGTAAGGGCAAAAAGGTGTTCGAAACAATTTCTCGGAGTTGTTTTTTTGGTTCGTCACCTCCTACCAACCTAGCTATTGGGCTAAAGTACCCAAGTCCCAATTGATCTAATGTGTGTGCCACTCGATTTGGGTTATATATTAAAAGTTTTTTTGATTTAAACTTTTTAGGAACCGCGCCCTTTGTTGTATCAGTAATTGTACTCATTTTAGGAATTTATTTTGCCCAACTCCTTGTATCGACGGAATGAAAAGATAAAATTATATAACTTTGAGATAACCAATGATTATTTTAATCCTATCTTAAAGCTCTTGACGTAATCATTTGGCTTTTTCCCATCATAGGTTTTTCCATCAATGAAGTCTGAGGAAGGGGCTTTATAACCACCAGCTCTGTTGGCTTTGTAAGCAGGTAAAAAGACTGAATCTTCGAATGCTCCATCGTCTACTAGTTCCTCAACAGCTCTCATATAGATGTCAGGCCTATAGATTTTTTTTGCCATTTGATCATACCAACTATCTTCTTTTTGTTCCGTTAGTTGTCCCCATCTGACCATTTGAGTTAAAAACCAAACCGCATCTGAGTAGTAAGGATATGAGGCGTTATATCGGAAAAACACATTAAAATCTTCCATTTTTCTAACGTCGACCCCGGGTTCGAATTCAAATGTACCTGTCATACTATTCTTGATCACTTTGTACGGAGCACCTACGTAGTTTGGCTGAGATAATATTTTTGCGGCCTCATCTCTGTTCTCCCAACTAGCATCAAGCCAATGACCTGCCCTTATAAGAGCCTTTGTTACAGCTATCCAAGTATTAGGGTTTTCTTTTGCCCAGGCCGCTGAAACTCCAAAAACTTTTTCAGGATTATTTTTCCATATGTCATAATTCGTTGTTACTGGAACACCAATTTTTTTAAATACCGCCTGCTGATTCCATGGCTCACCAACGCAGTAGGCACAGATAGTACCTGCTTCAAGAGTTTGTGGCATTTGTGGAGGAGGAGTTACAGAAAGCTCAACGTCACTATTAAGAAAACCTGCGATATCTCTTTGTTTTGTACCTGGATCGTAATAAAAACCAGGAGAAATGCCCGAGGCTGCCAACCAATAACGAATTTCATAGTTATGAGTTGAAACAGGGAAAACCATTCCCATTTTCAATTTTGCATTATTACTTTTTGCTTTATCAGAAATTGGTTTAAGAGAGTCCGCAGTTATTGGGTGAATGACCTTACCTGCAGCATCTTTTTTGACATTTGGTTTCATTTGTTTCCAAATGTCATTAGAAACGGTGATTCCATTACCATTGTAATCAAGACTGTACGCTGTAAGTACATCGGCTTTAGTGCCAAAACCAACGGTCGCTCCAATCGGTTGACCTGCGAGCATGTGAGCTCCATCAAGGTCTCCATTGATTACTCGGTTGAGTAATTCTTTCCAATTCCCTTGAGCTTCAACTTCGACGCTTAATCCTTCATCATCAAAATAACCTTTTTCTTTGGCTATGACAATTGGAGCACAATCCGTAAGTTTGATAAAACCAAACTTCAAGGTGTCTTTTTCAACGTCCAAAATATCAGCATTTAAATTTCCTAAGAACGCTGTTAGTATGTAAGCAATTAATGCTACGATTTTTTTGTTATTTTTTTTCATTTAATGTCCAGGTGGTTTGTGGTTTGTGGTTTGTGTTGGGTGGTTTACTTGGGAGTAGATCATTGATTCAAGTTGACAAAATTTGACTTATGTCTGTTTTTTTTGTCATTTCGAGTGCCTCTAAATAGACATCTTCACGAAACACTGAATTAAGTAATTTCTTTTCTGAATCAGCTATTGATTGTTTGATTAAACCAGCGCTCCTCATCTGGCTTATTAATTTATTTGCTTTTGTTTTCGATGGTGAGTTGACGTCGAATCTACTAAAAATATGAAAATCGACGGACTTCATTTCATTTTCACCAGTGAATAAACTTCTGCGAATAATTGCTTCATCCACATCCAGATATTCTTTTCGTGATAATAGGCTGGCGAGCTCTAGTCGACCTTTGTGGGTGTCACAGATTTTCGCTGCTTGTATGAGCGATTTGATAATAACTAAATGTTCCTCTTTATGGCATTGAGAAAACTGTTCAGTGACAATTAAAGCTTTCTCTGTATGCATTGGTGAAAGATCCGCAGACTCTTTCACAATTGTGCCTAGGCCTTTTGATGAGGCTAAAGAATTAAAAGGTTCGCCGACGCAGTATCCATCAATAAAACCTGATTCAAGTGATGAAACCATTAATTGAGGAGGAACTACTAAGATGTTAATATCCTCGTTAGGTTTGATTCCTGTTGGCTGAATCCACTGTCTTAATAAGAAATGATGTGAACTAACAATATTTGGAATACCAAACGTCAACTTCCCAACATCTTTATCAGAGGTAATAAATTTTTTCAGTGATTGAGCATCTACAACTCCTGCTTTCCTTAGTCTATCCGAGATTGTGATTGCTGCGCCATTAGCATTAAATAAGAATCCAGTAATACAATGGCGTGCTAAAACTCTTAAACCTATTGTTATTCCAAAGCAAAGTCCAGCCAACGCATGAGCGGCATGGAGTTCTCCACAAACTATTTTATCGCGAATAGTTGCCCAACCCGGCTCTCTGACTAATTCAACATTTAATCCCTCTGATGAAAAGAAACCTTTTTCGTAAGCCAAAATCAGAGGAGCACAATCAACTAACGGAACGAAACCAATTCTTATAGTTTCAGGTTTGCTTTGAAAGTTGATATTTGGAAACACATCACCAGATTTAGCTTAATGAATGCCAAGCCGTTCTGTTTGGCCCAAATGTTGCTAAATTTTATTCATACGAAGCATTAACATTTTTCATCCTGTACAAATTATCCCATGCAAACATTAGAAACGAGACAGCTTATTGCATTTACTGAGTTGGCTAGACTTGGAAGTTTTACAGAGGTAGCAAACCAATTAGGCCTTACTCAATCTGCAGTAAGTCATTCAATCAAAGCTCTAGAAAAACAGCTTGAGGTGGTTCTTTTTGAGAGATTTGGCAAAAATGTTTCTCTGACCTTGGAGGGGCAAGCTTTATTGCCATACGCAAATAAAATCATTGCTCAGATGCAAATTGCTCAGGATGGCATCCAAATTTTAAAAAAGCCTGGCTATGGACGACTAAGAATTGGTGCAACTGTCTCCATTAGTCAGTATTTGCTACCATCTATCTTAAGAGAGTTTAGGGAAAGCTTTCCAAATTACACTATTACGGTTGTTACCGAAGATACTAAAAAATTGGTATCAATATTAGAAAATGGGAAAATAGATTTTGCTATTGCTCTCGAAACCTCAACCTCTAGTCGCTTCAAATTTACAAATCTTTTCAACGATCAGATTGAAATGGCCATTTCTCCGGTGCATTCAATTGCTAAAAAAGAAAACATTAGCAGAGATGATATAGCAGATGAGGAGTTTATTTTTTATAAAAGTACTAGTGAGACTTTTCATATAATAGAGGGAATTTTTACTCATATGTCATCTAAAATGAATGCATCAATGCAGGTAGGCAGTATGGCAGCAATAAAAGAAATGGCACAATATGGGATGGGAATAGGTTTGATACCAAGATGGATAGCATTGGATGAAATATCCTCAGGAAGGCTAATTTTTCGTTCTTTGCCAACTCAAAATGCCAATCGAAGTTGGGGTATCTATGAGGTTAAAAACGAGACAGTTAGTATCGCTAAGATGATATTTACTGGCATTTGCAGAAACGTTGTTGAAACTAGAAAACTAAGAACTGAAATCCTCTCCAAGTCAAAAATGTAATATAATTTCGTTTTTTATTACTCTGTCGAACAACGGGATTTTGACCAGAAAATCAATTCAGTAGATAATAATCTAAACTGAAAGGCTTCAGCTTCGCATTAAAAGCATAATCGAAATTCTAATTCAGCACTTGGCCTAATTATTGCTGAATATAATTCATGAACTCAATTAATAGAATTCATCAATACAAATCTTAGTCCATGGAAATCTTAGACACTAGGCAACTTCTGGCTTTTAACGAATTGGCTAAACTGGGTAGTTTTACAAAAGTTGCAAATAAATTAGGGCTCACACAGTCCGCCGTTAGTCACTCAATTAAGAATCTTGAAAAACATCTGCAGGTTGATTTGTTCCACAGGGTTGGAAAAAATGTAACACTTACACTTGAAGGGGAATTGCTTTTAACATTTTCTGATCAGATTATTAAACAAATACAGAACGCTCAGGATGGTATTCAGAATGCAAAGAGACCAGGGTATGGTAGATTAAGGATTGGGGCTACAGTTTGTGTGAGTCAGTACTTATTACCTTCG
>NZSO01000072.1 GCA_002696885.1 Verrucomicrobiales bacterium
GATGCTGTTATATGGGATCGTATGATCAAAGCTTTTTGGGATACTGATGAGTTATGCCAAAGGCTTGATATGACTATTGCTATAGAAACTCACGGAGGTATAACTTTTGATGATGATGAAGCCGCCCATCATTTTAATTCAGTTTCTACAGACCCTGAATCTCTTATCCGAATCATCAACCAACTGCCTCCGACGGTTGGTTTCAATTATGATCCTGGGAATATTAAAGCTGTTCGACCCGATGACAAAAACTTCTGCCTAGAAGTAATTAATGAAAGAATTAATTATTGTCATTTGAAGGACTGGAGTAAAAAGGGTGATGGGTGGGTGGCTGTTGCAATAGGTGATGATGACTTAGATTATACCCCGTTATTCGAAAATATGAGTTATGATGGAGTTTGTTTAATCGAATACGAACCACTTCATGACACTAAAGACGGAATTCGCCGGAGCTTGAACTATTTAAACAAAATAGAGGAACGTAGTCAGAGCATAGAATTTAAAAAATGAAATAGTAAATTTCTTACATCATTCATATGATACATAAATTTCAAGTCCGCCAATCCATTTTAGAGCTAAGTTGATTATTAACGATCCAATGAGTGCGAAAACCCAGGTTACAAGCCCATAAATAATTGGCACAATTACAAGGGTTGCTGCCCCTCCTGTCATATCTCCAACAGGTATGGCAAATTCGAGAAGACTTGCAAGAATTCCGCCGAAAAGCATTACCAATAAAAGCATAATAAAAGTTAAAAGAGTTGTTACAATAGCGGACACATTTGCCCAACCGATAGGGTTAATTTCATGTATTTTCATAATTCAATAACAATAATAACTTATTGAATATGAGCATATTATAATAATAATAAAAATTTATAATAACCTAACAAACCGATAAATACCCTTAATATATAGGAAAAATGTTAGGTAAATAAATTATTTACTCTTAAATAAAATACAAATTGGACCTGGAACATTGATAATACCTCGAGTTTGGAAAGAAAGCTTACCCGTCTCTTGATCAATTTTGTGCACGGCTACCGTGTTTGAGTGAGCACCAGCAGCAAGTATCCATTTTGAGGTTGGATCAATATTGATGTTACGAGGCCAAGCACCTCGAATAGGTTCAACTTCTGTAACTGATAGTTTACCTGTTGAGGGATTGGCCAAATAACAGGTTATACTATCATTTCCTCTATTAGAAGACCAAACGAACTTACCGTTTGGGTGTATCAATATTTCAGCGGCTGAATTAAATGTTTCCTCGGCTTTGACTTGGTTCGATAAGGATGGGGTAGTTGTTAATTTTTGTGCCTCACCCATATCTTTGTCATAAGAAAAAGTTGTTACGGAAAGAGACAGCTCATTGAGCAGATAAATAAAATTACCATCAGCGGAAAATCGCATGTGTCTGGGACCACCTCCAGGAACGCTAGCCGCAAGGTCATGCTTTGAGATATTGGATTGTTCGGTATTAACTTTGTATATGTGAATATTATCAGTGCCTAAATCAGGCACGAAGGCATACTTCCCATCGGGAGAAAAACCGCACCAATGGGGATGAGGAGAATTTTGTCTATTGCCAACAACTTTTGAACCACCCTCGTGATCAATAACTACTGATTCACCAAGTTCACCCTTATCATTAATAGGGAAAAGCGCTGTAGATCCTCCACCGTATTGCGCTGTGAGCAAAAAATTTCCAGAAGGATGTACAGCAATATGAGTTCCTCCACCATCCCGAACGAGTGAGGAGGTGAATTGTTCAAGAGTGCCGTCTTTTTTTACGTGAAACCCTGCAACGCCTGGACCACCATTGATTCCAGCGACAGCATAAATCTTTGACTTGTCAGGGTGCCACGCTAGAAAACCTGGCCCATTTATTTCTGCAGCAAGCTTTGCATTCGATAATTTACCCGTTTCAGTGTCAAACTTTGAGTGGTAGATACCCTCTGAGTCCCGGCCACCAGTTCCAAAGTAAACATCAATTTTTTCGGCAGATGAAAAACCACTTATCAAAAGTGAAATGGTAAAATAGAGTGCAGAATATTTCATGGCTTTATTGATTTAGTTTTTCAACCTTAGATTGAATAAGAGATAGATCGAGCAGTTCGTTATTATTTGGATATGGGTTATCGATAAGATACCAATTTTCAGTAAAAGAGGCCTTCTGACCAGGTTTTATTTCTTCCATTGGACCGATAGGTTCAAGTTCGCAGGCTGGCACCCAATCTTTTTTTGGATACCATATTGATAGGGTTAAACCAGCAATTTCCCCATAGAGACGATTCGGATAGGTTTTGTAAGTTTTTATGAATGCTAAATCATTGGGCATTTGATAAGCAAACCACCCTGCAAAAGAATCAAAACCTAATTTAGGCTCTGAAGGGGGTCCTAAAATTTCAAGATAATTACCGCGTTTACGAATCATGGGATCTTCTGGAAGNATAAGCATTTCATCTCTNCCTCTCATCATGATATATCCATTAGGAAATCTTTTATGATTTGGAGTNAGTGGGACAATTCCTATACCACCATGAATTGCAAACATTCTTCCCCAATGNCACCAACGCTGGATTTTACTCGATTCGTTTTTNATGATTTGAGTACAAATGAGGTGAGATGAATTTTCAGCAAGGGTGAATTCTCTAATGAGTCGAATGCCTGCGTCCTCAGAAACCTTACTGATAAGACGAGCACTTCTCTTTCCAGTGATTTCTGATTCCCATACCCCAGACCATAATTCTCTTCTTTTTGGAATGAGATATTCAGGACCGATATCAAAACGACCCGCAGATGATGGCTTTTTATTATTATCCGGTTGCCATTCTTTTTCATTGGGCCCTATAAAAAGTGATTCCTTGCCATCCTGGCGATAGCTAAGAACTCGGCCACCTACATGATGACCCAACACAACAACCGTATTAGAAGAATTTTTTAATTCGATACAATTAGGATAATTTAAAAACTTGATTCTTTTAGCTCCAACGATTTCATCCGAAAACACAGTGTTTCCGATCAGAAAAAAAAACAATAAAATGATATTCTTCTTATACATTGATAAATATTTTGGAGATATAATGCTATAAGCCTTAGTTAAAAAGGCTGAGCTGAGGAGGTTGTGCATCAGGGAGGTTCTCGTCCTTATCAGGTTTTTTCTTTTTTGTGGATTTAGACTTGGCCTTTGGCTGTACGCTTTTTTCCTCAAGATGTGCGAGTATCGATTTCGATCGTTCTATAATTTCTAAAGGAAGTCCAGCAAGCCTCGCTACTTGTATTCCATAGCTTCTGTCCGCACTACCTTTGATGATCTTTCTTAAAAATATAATTTTATCGTTTTGTTCACGGACGGCGACGTTCGCATTACCAACTCCTTTCCTAGTCTCGGCTAGAGCCGTCAGTTCATGGTAATGCGTTGCAAATAATGTTCGGCACTTTATTTCATCGTGGAGATGTTCTGCAACTGCCCAAGCTATGCTCAAACCATCAAACGTGGCCGTTCCTCTCCCGATTTCATCAAGAATAACTAGTGAATTCTTGGTGGCATTATTGAGAATTAAAGCAGTTTCATTCATTTCAACCATGAATGTTGACTGACCTCTTGCAAGGTCATCATTAGCACCAACACGGGTAAATATTCTGTCTACTACTCCGATAGTTGCACTATCAGCTGGTACAAAACTTCCTATCTGAGCCATCAAAGTAATTAGTGCAACCTGTCTTATATAAGTTGATTTACCTGCCATATTGGGCCCAGTTAATATGACAAGTCGAGTGTCATTCGAATCAATTTTCGCATCATTTGGAATGAACTTTTCATCAATAATATTTTGATCGATGACAGGATGTCTTCCACCCTTAATAATAAGTTTTGAATCATTATTAATAGATGGTCGGCAATAATTAAATAATCTTGCCGTTTCCGTTAAACCACCGATGACATCAATTTCAGCAATTGCGTCAGCGGTATCTTGTAAAGCATCAAGATCTTCTAAGGCTTTATCTCTTACTTTAAAGAACTCCTCGTATTCTAATTGTTTAGCTCTCTCATCAGCACCCAGTATTTTATTTTCAACTTCTTTAAGTGCAGGAGTAATAAATCTTTCAGCGTTTGCTGTGGTTTGCTTTCGAGTGTAATCATCGGGAACATTGGCAAGATTAGCTTTGGTAATTTCAATAAAATAACCAAACACGTTGTTATATTTTACCTTCAATGATTTAATGCCTGTGCGTTCCGCTTCATCTGTTTGTAGTTGAGCAATCCATGCCTTTCCCTCGGTAGATGCTGACCTTAATTCATCTAGCTCTGAATTATATCCATCTTTAAATATACCACCGTCCCTTAGTGATACAGGCGGTTCATCAGCAATTGCCTTTTCTAAAACATTAACTAATTCCCTAAATTCACGCATCCTTGGAATTAATTCATCAGCTAATGGTCCACCATTGAGAGCTTTTAAATGATCTCGCACTTCTGGGATGGCTAACAATGATTTAGATAATGATTGGAGATCTCTTGCGTTACCAGAGCCATTACTCAAGCGTCCCACTGTTCGTTCAATGTCTCTGACCAACGACAAAGATTCGCGAATTTTGGACAACTGAAACGGCTCGGCAATTAAAGATTCGATGAGATCATGACGAGAACGAATAACATCAGCCTCCCTCAAAGGATTTAGAATCCAATTTCTAAGTTTTCGGGCACCCATAGGTGTATTAGTCCGATCAAGAGCCCCTAATAAGGTATGTTGCCTTCCCGCCCTGTGTTCAACAAGGTCTAGATTTCTAGAACTTGAAGTATCAATAAGCACATGCGCCTTTGCTTTATAGACAGAAAGATTAAGGACATGTTTTAGATCTCTTTTCAGTGTTGACTGAACATAATGAAATATACCACCAGCAGCTGAGACGCCGGCTACCATATCAGAACACCCAAAACCATCTAGGGAATGTGTTCCAAAATGACGAGTTAGATTTTCATAAGCTTCTTCTTTGATAAAAGCATAAGAGTCATGGGTTACTGAATTCTCAGAAAGACCCTCAAATCGCTCGCTCTGATCCTCTGAAAAAATAATTTCGGATGCAGATAACCTATGAAGCTCATCTTCAAGATCAGTAGGGTCATCAAATTCAGCGACTTTAAAATGACTTGTTGTTAAGTCCATAGCTGCGAGTCCGTATTTTTTATTTGAGAAAAAAACGGCAGCTAGATAATTATTCTTAGCCTGATCAAGTAGATTTAGGTCATTGACTGTACCGGCACTGATTATTTGAGTAACTTCACGTTTAACAATTTTGCCGGGTTTAACTTCACCGACCTGCTCGGCCAGTGCGACTCTTCGACCTGCTTTTACTAATTTTCCAATATAGGATTCGGCAGCATGATGCGGGACACCACACATTGACATGCCGTTTCTTTTTGTGAGAGCTACACCAAGGAGTCCGGCAGCTTCTTTAGCATCATCCATGAATAATTCGTAGAAATCTCCTAACCTAAAAAAAAGAAGTACATCCTCAGGAAGTTCCTTCCTGATAGCAGTGTACTGCTTCAACATTGGAGTCATGTGATGTAATCTATAGATTAATATTATTGCGAATAATTATAGGAATCTTAAAAACCATTACATTTAAAGTGCAATGGTAATATCATGATATTAGCCTAATAATTTGCCATACAGTTAGTCAAGAATGCAACACTGCTGACATCTAGGGTGTAGAGTATTTAGAAAAAATTCTTGTTGGAAAAAAAAAAGGCATGTTAGGTTTTAATTGTTTAATAATTTCAACTTCGATGAAAAATATACCCGCTTCCCGTAAATTGTTGTCAACCCGCTTATACTTAAAGAGTCTCTCTTTAGGGCTTACATTGATTGGTTTTACTTTGACAAAAGTCTCAGCTGATTTTGGCCCCGAAAAAATAGTAACCTCAAGTGCAACTGATGTTATTGATGTATTTCCAGCAGATATGGATGGTGATGGTGACATTGATTTTCTTGCAGCTAAGCCGGGCAATCCATTTTTTGGAGGAGGCGCTGCGGTTTTATATCGAAATAATGGCAACGGTCGTTTCACTGAGCTGAATCCCTTTCCAAATGGGCCAACTACATTAGTGAGTAGTATTGCTGCTGCAGACTTAGACAAGGACGGAGATCTTGACGTTGTCTTAGGCAGTGCAGGCACTCGATCTGGAGGAGTTCGTGTTTATCGCAACAATGGCAGCCTTCGTTTTACAAGAACATTTGATAACGCAAACGCTCCTTATCTTTGGGACATTCACTTGGGAGATTTTAATAAAGATAACAGGACAGATATTATTTTTGGTCTTGGTGGGAGTTTTGATCAAATTGGAATTTATTTAAATTCAGGAAGTATGTTCAACTGGGGCGGCTTGATTGCAGCAAAGTCTGGTACAAGTACAGGTGATGAGCCTCGAAATATTCATTTAGCTGACATTGATGGTGATGGTGACCAGGATGTTATGTCTGCTAATTATCTTAGTAATCAGATTTCTTATTATCCCAACGGCGGTCCTGGTGCGGTTATTCGCTTAACTTCTTCTTCCCAAACTCGAGGTCCGCGCAACGTTCGTACAGGTGATATTGATGGAGATGGACGTCTTGACTTGATTTCAGTCTCGGTTCTTGATGGAAAGGTTGCTTGGTATAAGGGGACTGGTGGAGGACGATTTTCTTCCCAACGAATCATACATACCTACTCGACAAGGTCAACCGGTGGGGGGCCTGATGGTAGTGATGCTTTGGGTCCTCGCGGCCTTGATGTCGCAGACTTTGACGGTGACGGTGACCTTGATGTTTTCTCAACATCAGAAGTTGGTAACTCAGTTTGTTTACATGAAAATACGGGTAGTGGAACTTTTGCGCGGGCAGAGATAATTACCAATAGAGCAGCTGGAGTCAGTTATGTTAAAACAATTGATATGGATGGTGATGGCGATCTCGACGTTGTTTATTCTTCACCTTCAGGTAACAAAATTGCTTGGCATGAAACCTTGGGTGGAGGTGCTAAGGACAGCGATGGTGACGGAGTCAATGATGATGAAGATGCGTTTCCAGACGACCCAA
>NZSO01000073.1 GCA_002696885.1 Verrucomicrobiales bacterium
TAAGAAAACTATTTCATCTCCTAAATAACCTGAACTATTCTCATCAGAGCCACCGAAAAGGAGTTTTCCCATTTTACCTTTTAGAAGATCTGAACCAGGAATAATCTGAGAGCTCAATATATCATTACGCTCTCTATACCAACTGGACAGAGACTGAAAAACTGAAATGCCTCCTAAATATCCAGGAACTTTTGGAGGTGAAATAATTTCTACTTTGGGGCTTAAATCAACATTCCCTGCATCGCTTTCTTTATCAACTCGAACTGAAAAATTGAGATTTTTACCATCAAAATTTAAAGTCAGACCCGAATAGGAACTCGCATTCAATTGATTGATCACACCACCAAGAAAAAGAGATAACATCGGATCCTCAATTTTTTCTGGAATACCAAATCGTCCATCAATCTTTGAAATCTTATCTATATTTAAAAAAAGTGAAGACTGATGATCAATCCCCATACTTTCCGTCATATCCTTATATTTTTGATCTGTGGACATGGATTGAACTTTTTCCACACCATCAACCTTAGAGCCTTGCAGCGAAACTGTATCCTTTAAGAGTCTTTTGCTTGAAGTGACAATAATCCAGTCATCAGTCAAAGCAAAATAAGTCGCATCATTCTTATCACCCCTGGTTCTATAAGCGAAGACTTGTTCTTCTAAATCACTCTTTAAAATTCTCTTAATACCCAGACGCAAAAGAGGAGCAAATCGAATACGGTTTTTAAGCCATTTACTTGTTTCCTCTGGTTTTATAAATAAAAGAATTTCTGGTTCCTCTGATTCCTCTGGTTCCTCTGATTCGTAGGCCGCTATACCCATCTTGCCACTCAATAACCTTTTATTAAGCACCCATATATCTTTAGCTAGAAAAAGCTCTAAATAATTAAATGTTCCCGAAGCNTCTTTAATAAAATCACTAGATTTAATTTCATCAAGGTCTCCACTCTCAATGAGCGATTGAAAAAAATCAGCTTCTTTAACCTTAATTAAAAATTCGGATATTTTTTTTGTTTCAAAATAAACCAAAGCATCGCTCGGCATTTTTGAAGACANCAGTGNCCCAGCCTTTGATGCTTGTAGGGCGATAAAGTAAATCAAACAGAAACTAGTAAGGCGCATTGCCATTATGTATAATTCTGTAAACTTTTTATAAATAATATTCAATGTATTTTAAATGAATTACCCGAACCGATTATTTACATATGGAACACTAACGTTCCAAGAAGTTATGATCCATCTGTTAGGCAGAAAAATACAACAAACTAAAGCCACAATTAATGGTTACTCAGCNTTCATGGTGAAGGGACAAGATTTTCCTGCATTAAGAAAAACAACGAATAATTCACTAACAAATGGAATTGTGTATTCTGAATTAAAACCCAGAGATTGGGAAATTATAGATGAATTTGAAGATTATTTCTATGACCGTAAAATTGAGGAAATAACACTCTGGAATGGTGAGCGCAAAAAAGCGTTCACCTACATTGTTTCACCCAAATATTATCATCTACTTGATTCTTGCTCTTGGGATTCTGAATTATTCCGTCTTAATAGCCTAAGCTCCTACTTAGATATGATAATTGGATTTAATAATAAATAAGCTAAGCCCTCTCCCAAGACTTGCATATTACCCCTTTCGTATTTAGTTATGGAAATGAAATCAGAAAACGACACATTTGAAGCAAAGCTTCAAGAGTCAATTGCTAACCCAAAAAACATGGGGGAGATGAAAGATGCAGATGCCATTGGTACTGTTGGTAATGCTGATTGTGGAGATATGGTGAGAATGTTTCTAAAGTTTGATGAAGATAAAGGTCAAAAAGTCATCAACAAAGCCTCATTNCAAAGTTTTGGATGTCAGACNGCAATTGCGGTTGCAAGTATGGCAACAGAAATGCTTAAAGGGAAAACCATAGAAGAAGCTAAAGAAATNTCTGCTGACGAAATGACACACGAAATCGGTAGTTTGCCTCCCATGAAAATACACTGTGGGCAAATGGTCGAAGGAGCACTCAAATCAGCTCTTGAAACTGAAGACACCCAAAAAACNAATAACGACTTAAAAGATCAATCAACTTTGGCTCAGAGNTTAATTCAACANAAACCTACCTCTGGTAAAATTAAAGTCATACCCATATCAGATAACACTTAAAGAACCATGAACGAAACAAATCAAAATGGAGGCGAACTTGAACTTTCGAGGGAAGTTGAAGCTATTCAAATACCTAGTGGAGATACTTTCAAATTGCCTGCAGGCACCAAAGTAATCATTACTCAATCNCTAGGAGGAACGTACACGGTTGCCACTGACCAGGGACTTGCCAGAATTTCAGATAAAGATTCGGATGCTTTNGGAATCAAGGAAGAAAAAATTGACCAACCAGCCACTGAAAAAGTCAATTCAGGAATTGACGTGAAAGATGGAGATTACGAGGAAGCAGTATGGGAACAGTTAAAAACTGTTTTCGATCCAGAAATACCGGTAAACATCGTTGATCTGGGACTCGNATATGATTGTAATATCTCTGAGGAGGAAGGCATAAAATCAGCAAACGTAAAAATGACGCTAACGGCTCCTGGATGTGGAATGGGTCCCACAATTGCAGCTGATGCAGAGAATAAGATTAGAAATGTCTCAGGTGTTGAATCAGCGAACGTGGAATTAGTATGGGATCCGCCCTGGACACAAGACATGATTTCTGAGGAAGGAAAGATGAAACTGGGTATGATTTAGCCCTAGATTTAGGTTTTTTCNCTCAAGATCCCCCTTTTATTAATAAAATACCTTGCGGCATTGGCCAAAACAAATAAATTCACCGCCCGCATAAAAGCAATTAACTAAATCANATATAGAAAATGTCTCAACACCGTAGTCTTAAAGGTTCATCNAGCGTTGGTGCTAAGCGAAACGTTCTCAAGCGTTTCGAAAGAGTCAAATTGCTTCAAGCTGATGGTAAATGGAAAGACTCTAATAGTCCGATTGGTTTACCTAAGACCAAACCTTTGGATTAAAATTTAGTTTCTTTATTTGTCCTCTAAAGACAAGCCAACAAGAATCAACAGATTCCTTGCAGATTGCGGTCTCGGTTCNAGGAGATCATGCGAGCAAATCATCATAGAGGGTCGAGTCACCGTTAATGGCGAGGTCTGTGTTTCTTTAGCAACCCGGATAAAGGCGGGTGATGAAGTTGTTGTAGATGGGAAAAAGCTCACTCCTGAAAATACTCCAATCAATATTTTATTGTATAAACCTCAAAATTATATTTGTACAAGAAACGATCCAGAGAACAGACCTACAATCTTTGAATTATTACCTAAGCATCTAATGCAGCAAAGGAACATTCATTACGCTGGTCGACTTGATTACAAAAGTGAGGGTTTGATAATTCTCACAAACTCTGGTGACATTTCTCAANAACTTTCTCACCCGAATTCAAAAGTTGAAAAGGAATACCTAGTTACCTTATCAAAGCCATTTAATATTGAGGATAGGGAGCGTTTAATTAATGGAATAGAGATACCATCTGGATTAGCAAAAGTGAGTAATCTAGAAAAGGTATCAAAGAGAAGCGTGGCAATAACTCTGAATCAAGGTCTTAATAGACAAATCAGATATATGATGTCAGCACTCAATTACAATGTGGTTCGTCTTATCCGTGTAAGAATCGGAGAACTTACTGACACATCACTCAAACCNGGAGAATGGAGATTTGTGGGGAGAAAGGATCTTTACAAAATATTCAATACAGCAAAAGATTGACCAATAAAAAGGTTACTTATTATATAAATTATTAGAGCCAAAAAAATGACTAAACGGATCGAATCTCATTTATCAGAAGATAGGATTTTTGCCCCACCAAAAGAATTTTCTAAATCAGCAAAAATAAAAAGCCTCTCTCAGTACAAAAAACTCTACAAAGAATCTATTAAATCTCCTTCAAAATTCTGGGCAAATGAAGCCAAAGAATTAAAATGGCAAAAAAAGTGGGACAAGGTACTCCAATGGAAAGCTCCATTTGCAAAATGGTTTGTAGGAGGAAAAATTAACGCCTCAGAAAACTGCATTGACCGACATTTGGATGGTCCAAGAAAAAATAAGGCGGCAATAATTTGGGAAGGTGAACCTGGAGAGGTAAGAACACTTACCTACGCTCAGTTACATAGAGAAGTCTGTAAATTTTCGAACGTATTAAAAAAACAGGGTATCAAGAAAAAGGATAGAGTCATCATCTATATGCCCATGGTTCCAGAGGCCGCCATAGCGATGCTCGCATGCGCAAGGATTGGAGCTGTTCATTCAGTGGTTTTTGGTGGATTTTCTGCAACAAGTATTCTTGATAGAGTTGAAGACTCTGGCGCAACCGCTATCATCACTGCAGATGGTGGTTGGAGGCGAGGTAAAATTGTGCCGCTAAAAGCCAATGTTGACGAGGCCATAAAGAAAATAAAATCAGTGAAAAAGGTCATCGTTCTCGAAAGGTGTCAGAACGAAATAAAAATGAAGCGAGGCAGAGATGTTTGGTGGCATAAGGAAATGGAATCCGCATCGGCGATATGTCCTCCCGAGAAGCTTGATAGCGAACACCCTCTTTATATACTTTATACAAGTGGGTCTACTGGCAAACCTAAAGGCATACTACATACTACAGGTGGATATCTGACTGGAACATATAGTACCACAAAATATATTTTTGATATTCGTGATGATGATATTTATTGGTGCACTGCCGATGTCGGCTGGGTTACAGGTCATAGTTATATCGTTTATGGACCACTACTGAACGGAGCAACCTGCTTAATGTATGAAGGGGCCCCAAATTTCCCTGATTTTGGAAGATTTTGGGACATTGTTGAAAAACATGGAGTCACCATCTTTTATACCGCTCCAACAGCTATCAGAGCATTCATAAAAGCCGGCGACCACTTACCTGCGAGTAGAGATTTAAGTTCTCTAAGGCTTCTAGGTACAGTCGGTGAACCAATAAATCCGGAGGCCTGGATGTGGTACCATGAAAAAATTGGAAATAAAAAATGTCCAATCGTCGATACATGGTGGCAAACTGAAACCGGAGCCATTATGATCACTCCACTGCCTGGTGCAACTCCAACCAAGCCAGGAACTGCAACATTGCCTTTCTTTGGCATAGATGCTGCAATCTTAGACGAAACTGGTAAGGAGTGTAAGGCAAACGAAGGAGGACGTTTGGTCATTAGAAAGCCATGGCCATCAATGTTAAGAACTATTTATGGAGACAAGCGAAGGTATAGAAAAACGTATTGGGATGATTACGAAGGAATTTACACTGCAGGAGATGGTGCAAGACGCGATAAAAATGGCAACTTTTGGATCGTTGGTAGGCTTGATGATGTTTTAAACGTATCAGGTCACAGATTAGGAACTGCGGAAGTTGAAAGTGCACTTGTGTCTCATAAGTCTGTTGCCGAAGCCGCCGTGGTAGGCAGGCCAGACGAAATCAAAGGACAAGGAGTGGTCGCTTTCGTGACCCTCAAAGAGGGAGTCACACATGGATCAAAACTAGCACAAGAATTACGCAATCACGTAGGTAAAGAAATCGGCCCAATCGCAAAACCTGATGATATTAGATTTACCGGAGCATTACCAAAAACAAGGAGTGGAAAAATAATGCGACGACTTCTAAAAGAAATCTGTGCAGGAGGCAAAGTAAGCGGTGACACAACAACCCTTGAGGATTTTCAAGTAATTGCAAACTTACAAAAATCCAAGAGCTCATAAAGCAACCTACAATTTGTTTACATCATGACCATACTTGAATTTATTTTAAGGAGGTTGATGAAAGAAATTGGTATTTGTAATAGATTACAACATTCCAGAAAAGCGTCCCTACTATCGCAAAAGCTAAATAATAATATCATTAGCCTTGGTGTAAAAACATGGGAAGAGGTTGGCGAGATCGATCAACTTGATGAAACATATCAAGAGTTACAATCTTTATTCAATAGTCAGGAAAAAATTCGATCATCACTTCAAATAAAATTACAAACCTATGAATCGTTAAAGTCTGAAACAGAACACATAGAGGATAAAGCTAGTCAAAGAATTAAATCTATACATGAAGCTCAGGGACAGCTTTCAAAAGAAATTCTAACTATCAAAAAGGATATTAAAGACTCTGAAATTATATGTAATGATATCAGAAAAAAATTCACGGACTCAACGGCTCATTATTCTGAGGAAAAAACCGAATTACTCAAATCAAAATATACTAAAGAAAGACAACGACTGGCTAATCTTAACCTTTCAGAAAAAAGGGCACAGTCTTTAATTAAAAAAACAGAAAATGAACTTCATTCTTTTTTGGATAGTACAAGATTAAAAAATTCTGAAATTATGAACAAAGTCTCAAAATCATCAAAAGACATTGCAGCGTACGAGGCGAAGCTTGATGCTTTGGAGGGTTCCAAAAAAAAAGCATTCAGAAAAATTGGTTCATTTATTTTTGAGAAATTTCAAAGTGATGATCCCCACATTATTTCACTCATGAAAAAATTAAAACTGAGGCCAAGCGAAGCGGTACGATTAACGAGGGTCATAAAGCATCATTCTATACTTGCAAGTTAATTGCATTTTACTTGCAACTAAGTTGCAAGTAACTCGTTGGAGATCGAAAAATTTTTAGATTTGTTGAGAAAACGACTTCTACAAACTTTGACTTCGAGATATTTTAAGTAACCTAATCAGATACTAGTAACTTGATTTTATTTATGAATATGAAAAACCTTAGTGCAATAATACCAGTGGCTCTCCTGGCCATAGTGGTAGGAGCTTCAAATGCTCAAAAGAATAAAAAACAAATTAAGACAGAAAAAATCGCTGAAGGTGTTCCTAAATCAGCACCTGCAAAACCCACTAAACCAAGAAAGGTTCTAGTATTCTCTAAAACAGCTGGCTTCAGACACGGATCGATTCCAACAGGAGTCGAAGCAATGAAACAAATGGGAAAATCAACTGGTGCATTTGAAGTCACTGCCACGGAAGATGACTCTTACTTCGAGCCTGAAACACTCAACAAGTTTGACGCTGTCCTTTTCCTCAATACGACTGGTGAAGTTTTTAAATCAAAAGAGGCTGGACGTGAAGATAGGTTAAAGAAAAGTTTGGTCGACTTTGTGAAATCAGGCAAGGGACTCATAGGTACTCACTCAGCAACAGATACGTATAAGAATTGGAAAGACTTTAACGACATGATGGGAGGAGCTTTTGCTGGTCATCCATGGCATACTAAAATTAGAGTTAAGAACCTTGAACCTAACCATCCATTAAATGCAGCTTTTGCTGGAAAAGACTTTGAGATTGCTGACGAAATATACCAATTCCGTAAAGACACAGCATCAGCTGAAGAGCGTCGCATGCTCCTCAGTTTATCAGGCGAGATTGTAGACAAAGGCAAAGGCAATAGCGGTAAAGAGGGACTCTATCCAATTGCATGGCTCGATAAGTATGGTGAAGGCAGAATATTCTATTGTTCACTAGGTCATCGTGATGAAATCTATTGGAACCCATTGGTGCTAAAACATTATCTTGCTGGAATACAGTACGCTTTAGGTGATCTTGATGCTGAAGCTGAACCAAGAAAAATCACAACTAACGGCTTCCTTGAGGGTACAAAAAACCTCGTCTCTAGGTAAACCTGTTACTGGATATACTTTTCAATTTAAAACCGGCTCTTTTATAGGGCCGGTTTTTTTATGAATATCCATTTTTTTGACATTAGAAGCTCGACAACCTGCACTATAAGTTATTTAAATGACATTTCATGAATCTCTCCAGATCTATTCTATTAATTGCATTAACTATTACTAGCCCTTTTGTTTTTGCCGATAAGACCGAAACCAGTGATACTGTTTCAGATAAAGCAGTTGAACCGAAGATGGCATCACCAAAGGGTGCTAAAGTATATATAATATTCCCTAAGGATGGTAAAACAGTTAAGAAAAAATTCCTAATTAGATTTGGAGTCAAAAAAATGGGTGTTGCCCCAGCAGGCATTAAGTTTCCTAATACTGGCCACCATCATCTCATTATTGATGGTGCGAAATATGATAAAAAACTCCCACTTCCAATGACTGATAAGATTAAACATTTTGGAGCAGGTCAGACTGAAACAATGATCGAGTTAGAACCTGGTAAACATACTCTTAAATTGGTCTTCGCAGATCACTTACACAGATTACATGAGCCGCCCGTGATTTCTGAAGAAATCACCATTACAGTCAAAGAGTAGGTTAAGATTGCCAAAATTCGTCTGTATTAAATCAACTGATGGCAGTACCAGTAAATTTCAGAGAGGCTGCTATTAGTAAAATTGCCCTCGCAAAGGTTGGAAACCCTCTTAAAGGGGAACCTTTGTTGACATCGAAAAACTTATGCCGGTTTGAGAATGATGAAGCTGATCTATTAACATCGTCATTCTTAGTTCCTTTCAAATCCCTTGAGCCTTACCGACTAGAAACTCAAAAAAACTCTGAGAGCTCTCTAGGTGATTACGTTAGATCAATTTTCTCAGATGAATCTAAATTATTAGAAGAAGCCAAAAACATATCACAGTATCTTTACTCCAAATCTTATCACCCCAATATAAAGTCCGGAGATTTATGTATTTCTCTAATTAATGGAATCATCATCTCTGGGAAATCAGTGCCTGCGATTTGCATAATCAAATGCGAAAACAAAACTCCTTTTTTGCAAATTTCTGAAATAGATGGGGACCTTAACCTAACAACCCAGCATGGAATTTACCCAGATAAAATCGACAAAGGCTGTCTAATTCTAAATCACGAAGAAGAGGAAGGCTATTTCGTTTATCTTTTTGATAAATCGGGTAACACAAACTTTTGGAATAAAGACTTCGTTAATGCTTTGCCGATTCGTGATGATGATTATCTAACAAAGCGTTTTGGTGAATTGTGCGTAAACTTCGCAAAACGCGGGATAAAAGAAACCAACGGTGATACAAAAAGCGTTAAAGTTGCAAATAATGCATTGAATTATTTGGCAGAAAATGAAGATTTCAAAATCTCTGAATTTGAAAAAGCCCTCGGTGAACCAGAAATTATAAACCAGTTCAGCTCATTTAAATCGGAATTTGAAAAAGATACTGGCTATGAAATTGATGACGAATTTAAGGTATCAAAAAAAGAAGCAAACAGGGCTAAACAAAAACTAAAAGAAAAAATTAAATTAGATACAGGAGCAGAATTGCATTTAAGTTCACAGTTCATCGATAATGCTAATGAATTATTAGAATCTGGATATGATTCAGAAAAAAACATGAAGTACCTAAANATTTATTTTAATGANGAGGTATGAAACTTAANCACTATCAATATTANTAAAATTNTTATTNTCACTTTAAANTTNAAAAGAANAAACAAATACCCATGAAACAAACGATCAGTTTTTTAGNANTTTCACTCATCTTGATANCTACGGTAGTTTTTGCTGANGANNCCGCAAAAGNTAAGGAAAAGCAGCCTCCTGCACCTAGTGAATACATCACCAANCTTGCACCTTTTAAAATNACAGTTGAATTAGATGGGTTCTTTAGCCCAACAAANGAGCACAAANTTAGTTTAGCTCCAAAGGCATGGGCAGACATGACTGTAGTTANNGCTATGGAACANGGACAAACTGTCAANAAGGGAGACAAGCTGGTNACACTTGAAACTAAAAAATTGAGCGAGGCTATAANTGAAGCTGAAAAAAATCATCCTTCTTTAAAATTGGCACATGATATTTTGGAGNCAGAATTAAAATCACTTGAAAAAAGCACCCCAAAAACAATTGAAAATACCAAAAGAGCAAAATCGGTAGCGGACGAACAGTGGCAATATTATCAGAAGACTGGTCATGCTGAAGCAATACGGGCAACCGAACTTAGCCTACATTTTGCTCAACAAAGTTACGATTATGCGAAAGAGGAATATGAACAACTTCTAAAAATGTATGAAGCCGATGACCTCACCGAAGAAACAGAGGAAATCATTTTAAAGAGGGCAAAAAGCAGTTTTGAGAGAGCCAGTGAATCTCTTCGTCTTTCCAAGATGAGAATTGATAGAGAGCTTAAAATCAATTTACCAGAAAAGCTTAAATCAAGTAGCGCTCAAAATGAAATGAATGAAATCGCTCACAAAGATGCTATGATAAATTTACCAAGAGCACTTCAACAAAAGAAATTCAGTTACGAGAAATCAGGCCGTGATCTCAAAAAGATCGAAGATAGTCTCAAGAAAATGAAAGCTGATCTAAACTCTTTCGATGTCACATCTCCTGTCAATGGGGTACTATTTTATGGCATGAATAAGGATGGTAAATGGCTAACTAGTGCAGCTGTTGGTAAAAAATTGGTTCCTGGTGGAAAACTTGCTCCTCATGAGGTGTTTATGACGGTTATTGAACATGGGGCACTCAACTTAGTAGCGAGTGTGCCTGAGGCAAAATTAGCAAATCTCAAGGAAGGGATTGATACTCACATCACTCCTGTTTCTAATCCGACACTAAACCTGCGTGGAAAAGTTCAAAGAGTAAGCCGTGTTCCAGGTGCATACCGCCTAACGGCATCTGTTGATAGCGACAACCACAACCTCTTACCAGGAATGGCTGCTAAACTAAAAATCAATGTAGCAAATTATGATAAAGCGATAACGGTACCAAATAACCTCATTAATGGGGACACTGTCAAAGTTCTGTTAAATGGTGAAAAGATCGATAAAAAAATCAAAAAAGGCCCATCAGATGGAAAAGTAACTGTAATACTAGAGGGAATATCCGAAGGCGAAAAAATTGTGGCACAGTAATAAAACTTTCGGAAATTTCACAATAATGAAACTCGATAAGACCATCACAGATTTGAAGAGTAATATCTTCCTGCTTCCTTTATTCTTAATTTTCTGTATTGATGGATGGGCCGATACAGGAATTCAAAAAGAGAGCAGAGAACCTCCAGCCAAAGGTGCTATTGAATCATCAATCCGCAAGGGAATCGACTTTCTTGTATCTGATCAAAATAAAAATGGTTCATGGGGATCAGCTAGAAACACGAAAGGCTTAAATATTTATGCACCGGTTCCAGGTGCTCATGATGCATTTAGGGCGGCTATAACAGCAATGTGCGTGACTGCTCTAATCGAAACAGACGCGGCAAAAAGTGATATCTCTGCAAAAGAATCTCTAGCGAAGGGAGAGAAATGGTTGCTTGAAAACTTGGGGTCAATTAGAAGGGCTAATCATGATGCTATCTATAATGTTTGGGGTCATGCCTATGGAATCTCGGCACTTGTAGCGATGCATAAAAAAGAGGTGTCTGACAATTCAAGAAAGTTAAAAATTGAAGATGCTATTAAGCATCAGATTAAAATGCTACAGAAATACGAGAGTGTCGATGGAGGTTGGGGATACTATGACTTTAGGTATCAAACTAAACAACCCTCCTCCTCTTCTATCAGTTTTACAAACTCAACAGCTCTTGTTGCACTCAAAGCCGCTCAAGAGATTGGAATTGATGTTCCAGAACGCTTAACAAGAAGAGCATTTAATGCAACCAAGAGACAACAAAAGCCTGACTTTTCTTATGCATATGGGGAGTATCTCAAAATGCGGCCCATGAGAGGAATAAACTTACCGGGAGGAAGTTTAGGAAGATCTCAAGCATGTAATATTGCGCTCAGGATGTGGGGTGATGAAAAAATCACTGACAAAGTTATGGACACTTGGCTTGACCGGCTGTGGGCAAGAAATGGCTGGCTTTCTATTGGAAGAAAAAGGCCAATCCCACATGAAAGTTGGTTTGGGGTTGCAGGTTATTTTTATTACTATGGTCATTTTTACGCAGCTCTTTGTATTGAGTCACTAGAAGACAAAAAGAACGCGAACTACCATAAAGGCCAACTCGCTGCAGTCATTTTACCTCTTCAAGAAAAAGAAGGAAGTTGGTGGGATTACCCCTTTTATTCTTATCATAGACCGTACGGGACAGCGTTCGCTTTAATGACTCTGAGCCGATGCTTATAGGCCTTATTTAGTTATCAAACTGTGCAACCATACTACTAATAGTTGCTTTGGCATCTCCGTAAATCATTCGACAATTTTCTCTAAAAAACAGAGTATTTACGATACCTGAGTAACCTGCACCCTGCCCCCTCTTCAAAACAAAAACAGATTTGGCTTGGTGTGCATTCACAATAGGCATGCCGAAAATTGGGCTACTTTCATCCTCAATTGCGGCAGGATTAACGACGTCATTAGCTCCTATTATAATCGCAACATCTACCGTAGGCATAATCGAATTAACTTCCTCCATTTCACATAATTGATCATAAGGGACATCCGCTTCGGCTAAAAGAACATTCATATGTCCAGGCATTCTACCTGCAACAGGATGAACAGCGTGTCTAACTTCTGCTCCATTTTTTTCAAGTATTTCAGATAATTCTTTAACAACATGTTGAGCCTGAGCAACAGCCATTCCATAACCAGGCACAAAAACCACATTCTGAGCTGCCTCCAAAACATAATAGGAATCTTCAACACTCAATGCTTTCATTTCCCCTTCTACTTCTGAACCTGAAGCAGTATCACCGGATCCAAATCCTCCGAACAATACATTAATAAGACTTCTGTTCATAGCCTTACACATGATGATACTAAGAATTAAACCACTTGCTCCTACTAAACATCCAGCAACGACAAGAACGGTATTCATTATGACAAAACCAGCTGCAGCTGCACCCAATCCTGAAAAAGAATTCAGCAGAGCAATGACAACAGGCATGTCTCCACCTCCGATTGGAATTACACCAAGAACCCCGATCAAAAGCGCAAGACCTATTAATAGCCAAACCAACAAAGAACTATTTTCACCGACATTAAAGACCAAAAGAAATCCAGCCAAAATAGCACCAGTCATCACCAGTAAGTTGATTAATTTCTGTAATGGAAAGACAACTGCATTACCGCCAATTTTTCCTGATAGTTTTAGATATGCGATTATTGAACCAGAAAAAGTAATTCCTCCGATTAATAAGGCTATAAATACCACAAAATATAAAAACCAATCAGCCTCGGCGCTTTTTTCAAACTCGGACCAGCCCACTAACAAACTCGCTAAACCTCCGAAGCCATTAAAGAGAGCCACAAGTTCTGGCATCCCTGTCATTTGGACTCGTTTAGCAGCTATTAATCCAACCAAACCACCAATAACCAAACCTAAAGTAATGAATCGATAATCAAGCCCACTTCTCAAAAGTGTGACGATGATGGCAATAAGCATACCGAGGGAGGAAATTCTATTTCCTCGAACTGCAGTAGATGCAGAGCCTAACATCTTAATTCCCATTATAAAGAGAATAGCCGCAAAGATATAGGCAACGTTTATCAGATTATCCTGCATGTTTTTTAGTTATAATTTTTCCTTGGATTGATATTTATTTATCTTTTTTTGCTTTAAACATAGAAAGCATCCGATCAGTAACAAAATACCCCCCCACAACATTAATTGTAGCTAATACAAGAGCCGCGAATCCAAGCCATTTGGAAAAATCATTATTCATCTGACCCGTCGCTATCAACGCCCCCACTATAGTGATGCCTGAAATCGCATTGGATCCTGACATTAGTGGGGTGTGCAATTGAGAAGGAACCTTAGAAATTAATTCAAATCCTAAAAAAGCCGCCAATACAAATGTAAATAGTAGTAATATGATTTCCATTTTGGTTTTTTATTAGTTAATCAATAAATTTTTCATGAACTATTTTTTTATTATTAGTCAAAACGCATCCAGAAAGAATCTCGTCACCTAGATCAAGGTTGATTTTTTTTTCTTCTTCGTTCCAAAAATGCTCAATGAAGCTTCCGAGGTTTGCCGAAAAAACCTGGCTAGCATGATGGGACGCCATACTCTCAAAATTACTTAAACCAATTATCCTAACTCCATTGTTAGTTACAAATTCTTCATCCAATACAGTACCTTCCACATTACCGCCGGTCTCCGCAGCTAGATCAACTACAATACTTCCATGCTTCATCCTATCGACAACATCAGTCTTTAAGAGAATTGGAGAACGTCTGCCAAAGACTTTCGCCGTCGTAATTACTACATCTGAGTCCTCACAGACCTTGGCCTGCGCTTCTCTTTGTTTATCTAGTTGTTCGGGGGTTAGTTCTTTAGCATAAACCTGACCTTCCTCATTAGCATTCTCACCAAGTTCAATGCGCAAGGCCTTAGCTCCCAATGATTCGGCCTGTTCTAAAGCCTCTTGTCTTACATCAAAGGCGGTAACACGAGCTCCTAAACGCTTTGCAGTGGCAATCGCTTGTAATCCAGCAACACCTATACCGATAATGAAAAACTTTGCAGGAGAGATCGTTCCCGCCGGGGTCATCATCATTGGTAGAACTTTATCAAGTTTTTCTGCAGCGTAAATAACCGAAGTATATCCTGAAATATTAGCTTGAGAGCTCAGCGCATCCATTTTCTGAGCCAGAGTTGTTCTCGGAATCATTTCAAGACTAATTGAAGTAATGCCTTGAGAAGCCATCAATTCTAGCAAATCAGAATCATTAAAAGGATCTAAAAAACTCAAGTGGATGCAACCTTCTTTCGTTATCTTTATTTCATCTATAGAGGGTTTTCTTACCCTGAAAATAATATCGGATTCAGAAAGAGCTTTTGTTCTATCTGTGGTCAGCTGGGCACCAGATTCAAGATATTCCTTATCAGGATAATTACTTAACTCACCTATACCCTTCTCCACGATTATAGTAATCCCCTTGTCAACCAACCTTTTGGCTGTTACAGGTGTAATTGCTGCGCGGGCCTCTCGACTATCTATCTCTTTGGGAGCAAAAAGTATCATGCAATTATGTTCTTATGCAGTTGCAATGCCAAACTAACCTTGAAATTTAATTTGTCGATACTAAGTAAATTATTCTTTAGTATTAATTATCAAATTAGGGAGATTGCTTACACTAATGGAAATATGAGAAATATAATAGAAATAACAATCTGGATTACATCATTTAGCTACATGTTAGCCTCGTGCTCAACTGTGGCCAAAGATTCATCAATACAAAGAATAAATGATACCGACAGAACAGAATCTGGAATCTCAATTTCATCAAAAGAGGCTAATTCAATAGGCAAAAAAATATGGATCAACGAATGTGGTGGCACTGTAGAGGGACTAACATCGTGGAATAAAGGAGAATATTTCGCTTCTTTAGGAATTGGACATTTTATTTGGTACCATAAGAAGAAGAGAGGTCCTTATGAAGAAAGCTTTCCTAAACTGGTAAAATTTTTGGTTTCTAGAGGAGTCAAAGTACCAAAATTTGTCTTCAACCAGAACTGTCCTTGGGAGACAAGAGAAGATTTTATCAGATCTAAAAATTCCTCTAAAATGATTGAATTAAGGAACCTACTTTATGGGACCATTCCACTTCAGACCGAGTTTATTCTGTTGAGACTTGAAAATGCCCTTCCTCAAATGCTGTCCGCAATTTCTGATAAAAGCAGGAGAGGTGTTCATTCAAATTTTTATAAGTTAACAGATACGGCAAAAGGGAAATATGTCTTAATGGATTACATTAACTTTAAGGGTGAAGGCACCAAAAAAAGTGAACGCTATAATGGTAAAGGGTGGGGAATGTTGCAAGTGCTTGAAGTAATGAATAGAAATGCAACAACAGAAAGTGCTCCAAAAGAGTTTGCTTTGGCCGCAGAGAAAATACTAATCAGAAGAGTTAAAAATGCACCTAAAGATGAATCACGATGGATCAAAGGGTGGCAAAATCGTTTAAAAACCTATCATTAAATGAATCGTATATTAAATCTTTGAATGCCTTTTTGACATTTACATATCATGAGGCATCTATAGTTGAATTACCACAAACTAAAAATGTCCAAAGAAACTACCCTAGTCCTTTTCAAAACAGATTGCGTTCAAAATAAATTAGTCGGCGAAATTTTAAATCGCTTTGAGAAAGAGGAATTTACGATTAGAGGGATGAAAATGATTCAACTTTCGACCGAGTTACTCGAAGAACATTATTCCCACATCGCAGACAGACCATTCTTTCCTGAGATTGTCGAATTCATGCAAGCTTCTCCTGTGATTGCATTGGCTCTTGAAGGAGATGATGCTGTCGCAAGAGTCAGGGATTTACTTGGACCTACTAATTCCGACGAGGCTGAAAAAGGCACCATCAGAGGTGATTTCGGAGTAGGCACTATGAAAAATGTTTGCCATGCCTCGGATTCTGTTGAATCTGCCAATACTGAATTGGATCGATTTTTCGATAAAAGCGAAATCTTCGAATACTAATTTCTCCACTGTACATCTCAAATCTTTGGTGCCGCTTAGTATTGCTAAGAATATTTGCATTTAATGTAAATATTTGAGATATATTAGTCTGAGGTGGATAAAAACAATGATAGCAAATTCAAAAGTTTGCTTGGTGTATTTTCTTTTTACACAGGTTGGTTTTTTCTAATAATATCTGGCTCATTAAATCTGATAATTTTTTTATCATGGATTTTAAAGCATGACTCGATATCAGCACTCAATATTCCTCCGATATGGGCATGGGGAATGATTGGTCTATCTTTGTGTTTAGCTTCAAATTTTTTAATAAAGACAAAAATTAATTTATTAATTTGTTGTTCCTGGATATTAACAACACTCGTTCTCGCTGATGAAAGCAAATCACTCGCAAGAGGGTTAAAACCGACGTTAACCAAAGCGAAAGACAAAACTAATTCTAATCTGATAAGAGTTATAACCGTAAACTGTAANGGTCGTAATTTAAGTATNGTTCGGGAAGCAATGAAATTCGATCCTGACATCATNTTTACGCAAGAGTCCCCTTCACCTGATGCATTACTGAATTTATTAACAGAAAAAAAGAATNATGATTATCAAATAATAGGTGGTTGGGATTGTGCAATAATCGCCAAGGGATCATTAAATCAAAAAAANTATCCCTCNATTTTATTTAACCATACCGCTGGAGCCTCGTTAANACTNAAAAATGGATCAGAAATTGAACTTTTAAGCNTACATTTAGAAAGAGCTATAACGAGGTGGGATTTNTGGAATCCTAAATGTTGGANAGAGCACAATCTCAAAAATCAGGATAGAAAAAAACAACTAAAGCTCATATTAACTGAATTGAAATCTCAGTCCAATAATAGACCTATCATATTCGGTGGTGACTTTAATTCGTCATATCAAAGTAATCTCTATAACGCTATTCCCAAAATAATGGGGAATTTCACAAATACATTTGATAAAAGTGGTAAAGGGATTGGAAATACTTTTACTAACTATTTCCCCATTATTCGTATCGATCATATTTATTCGTCTCGACATTTTTCAGTTGTCGACTCGAAATCTGCTAAGACGCAAAATTCCGACCACCGGATGGTCATTAGTGATCTATTGCTGAATCAGGATGATTCAATTAATCATCTTGCCAATTGAAGACAATTTCTTTTTTAATCTCAGGATGTAATGAATGATGAACCGGGCAATTAAGCATAGCCTCCTCAATTAAATCCTTTTTTGAATGTGAAGAGGGTAAAGGGATTTCAAAACTAATTGATATTTTTGAAATTCTTCTAGGCATATCATTACTCATTTCTTTTTTAACCTTACCTTTGACAGCCCCTAACTCAATATCATTGTTTTTAGCTACAATACCAAGAATAGTTAACATGCAAACGCCTAGCGAACTTGCGCATAAATCTGTTGGTGAAAAAGCTTCACCCTTGCCTTGATTATCAACAGGCGCATCGGTTTCTATTATAGCCCCAGATGGAATATGTTTTGCTGTGGAATGAAGTTCACCAGAGTAATTAATATCGATATCGACCATTTTAGTATATTTTAAATAACACTGTTAATTTGATGTCATGATTTGCATTTACCAAGCCTAATCCAAGCATAATTTTTACTAATCAACAGAACACTCAAAACCCAATTCAATCCACCTCATAAAGAGCTAACCGAAATCCATACACTACTCCCTTTTTTTCAGGAATTTGAACGTTTCTGTAAGAGGATAATAAACTCTGTTTTTTATAGGACTCATAGCTCCCTCCTCTAGCAACAATCCATTGACTGAATGTAGACTGCCCGCCATATAATTCATCAATCCACTCCCAGACATTCCCTGACAAATCATAAAACCCATTTGCATTCGGTGGAAAACTTCCTACTGGAGAAGTTAATGGGTAATTATCAATGTATGAATTTAGAAATTTGCCAGTGGTAGTCCAACTATTGGCAGATTTGTCGGCCACGTTAGTCGTTCTGTTTTCAGGCGGCCAATTGTCACCCCATGGAAAGAATCCATCAACTAATCTGTCTCTATCTGAGGGGCTCTGACCTTTTTCATCTCTCAATCCTGCCGCCAAACTCCAATCCTCATCTTTCGGCAATTTATAAATTTGAGAATAACTGATCAATCCTTTCTCTCTTTCATAGTCAGTTAACCAATTACAAAAACGATTCACGTCATTAATGGAAATATTTACTTTAGGGTGACTAGAAATATCAACAGATGAATCGACTTGATTGTTTTCTAAGTCATTAATAGTAGCATAAACGTTATAGTCTTTATTTCTGGTTTCCCACGCCGCCATCATGACTCCTTCCCTTAGAGGTATCATTGGAATACCCAGACTGTTTTTCCACTTCTTGGACATATCAACGCCAATACTTTGTCTCATTTTAACGCTAACATGATGTTCAATGTTAGGCTGAAGCTCAATGAGTCGCCTTTCATCACGGTATCCTTTAAGACGAAAAACTATTTCTAATTTCTCTGGCTTTATATCCGATAATGATAAATCCGTTTTACCTATCAGTTCATTCTTTATGTAAATTAATGCTGATTCTGGATAAGATTCAATTTTAAGCTGTGCGTAGCCTGGACTTTGTACAGATGAAAACAAAGGATACCTTTGCTCAAAAACATCTTTGCCGAATTTTACATCAATTTTCTCATGCTCTATCTCTTTGTTTAGCGCATAATATTGTTTATCTGAAAGATAACCGGCTTTTCTTTCAATTACGGTTAACCATTCAAAGAAAGAACTGGCAATCTTTTCGCTAACCAAAGCGGTTTTGTATTTTTCTGCAACCTCATCTCCTTTAATGAGAATGTCAGCTTCATGATAATCAATATCGCCACCTTTGTCCTTAATAAAATCTTCGAAAACCAGCAGGTCAAATGGGATTAATGAAATGTGTCCATTTTCAGAAGGAAAAAAACTGATTCCAAGTGAATTATTCCATTCCTTATTATTTAACGGTGGTTGGAAAAACTCTAACATACCGCCAAGGGCGATAGTTTCATTTTTAGTGACTTTTCCTTCAACACGTTTTGGTCTAAATCCTTCCAATA
>NZSO01000074.1 GCA_002696885.1 Verrucomicrobiales bacterium
AATTTCTTAGAAGAGCCAATCTGTTACAGAGGTCCTTACGAATATAGTGTTCCAGGACACGATACTGACTTCAGCACTCAATTTGAAAGAGGAAAGGATGGAATTATTTTGGGCGAGGAAGATGAGCCTGAAGACGCCATTGCCGAACCCGAACCGGCGCATTAACCCCTAATAAATCTTACTCACGAATATGGAAATTCCATTCACAGTTAAACCAAGACCTGACACAGGATTATGGAATGCCAAAGTTGGAATATGGCTTTTCCTAGCTTCTGAGGTCATGCTATTTGGTGGTCTATTTTCAGGTTATCTTTTCCTAAGATTAGGAGCTGGTGGAGAGCCAGATTACTTTTGGCCTAAAGACATTCTGAGCGTTCCGTTTGGCTTTTTTAACACTTTAATTTTGATTTTATCCTCAGTTTTTGTTGTCGTTGCTTGGCTTCAATTAAAATTAAGAAATTTCCGTAAGTTCCAGATGTGGATGTTTGCAGTCGTTGCTTGCGCTTTTATATTCTTGGTCAACAAAGGGTTTGAGTATAAATCCAAGTTTACTCATTATGGGATCAAGCTTTCAGACAATTCAATTGTCGAGGGATATAAATTAGATGACACAATAATCTACGAGGGCCTGAAGGAAACAACCATTGATGTGGCAAGGTTTAATGGTCAATTCCTAGAAAAGATTGATGGCGAAACTCCAAAGTTCTTCCGAGTCGATTCCGAAGGTAAAGCTCAAGGTGATGCTTTTGAATTGAGTGTTGCTAAAGTTCAAGAAATCGCTTTAGAAGAAAATGCTAAGCTACGTAGTAAGCATGAAGCGAGTAACAAAGAAAAATTAGAAAAGGACAGTGAAGCGAAAGTCATTCGTTGGCTACCCGCAATGGGAATCAAGCAAATCTCGTTGATTGCCGAAAACGAATTCTCTATCAAAATCAAAAGGAAGAAATTAAGAAAATCATTCGCTGATTCTGTAAAATTTCGAGATCAAACATCCATCAAAGGAACTATCTCTAAAAAGACCCCTGGTGTTTACATTGCCCAAGTCGATAGAATCGACCTAAGAGCTACAGATTCTGAGAACCCTGAAACGTCTTCTCTCGTATGGAATTACCTTGGTAATACCTCGCCCTACAAGACGGAGAGTAAGAAAGTCGCTTCAAAAGCAAATCATGAAGGATCAGGTTACAATGATGAATACCAAAAAAGTGCTGACATTAGTGACGCACATGATCCAAAAGAAGAGGCTGAAAAAGCTAAAATGATTTTTCTGGGGTCGAGACAGGAGGTCTTAGATAATGCAGATTCAGAGGAAGGTGCTGAATTTGAAAAGCTTCTCAATCAGTATGTAAAAAAATGGAAAGATAAGGACGGAGAAAAATATGAAAGTTACTCTCCGATTTTGGTACCATGGGATGACGTTAAATTATATTCAAACTTCACACCAAAGTGGAACACATTCTATGCCATCTACTTTACTTTGACAGGACTTCATGGACTACACGTTCTTATTGGTGCCATCGTTCTTCTCTGGTTTGCTTTGTTCGGAAAAAAATTATATGACAAAGACCCTGAGCACATGGCGAACCGTGTTGAAGTGGGTGGTCTTTTCTGGCACTTCGTTGATCTAGTATGGATCTTCCTATTCCCAATTTTATACTTAATGTAAATATTAATCATGGCGGACACACCTGAAGAAATACAAAAGCATCTTAAACTTTACTGGAAAGTTGGTTACGTTCTGTTGTTTTGCACTGTACTCACTGTAGGAGTCACATACATTCCAGTAATAGGAGATAATATTTGGTTAGGTCTAGGCATCGCGGCTTTCAAAGCGGGTTTAGTAGCCTTGATTTTTATGCACTTAAATTCCGAGAAGCCGATGATATACAAGGTGCTTGTTTACACGGTTTTCTTTGCCATTGGGATGATGTTTTTAACTCTCCTTGCGATGTATGACCCCATAATTAGTCCTTTCAATCGTTAAATATGTCATTAAGAAAATTCCACATCCTTTTCATTACACTTTCTACAATCTGTTTATTAAGTTTTGGGGTGTGGTGTTTTTACACAGGTTCATCAATATTTTCGGATCCTGGAAGTGGAGAAAGTTTAAGAATAATGAGTGGTTCAACCAGCGTAACACTTGCTGTGTTTACACTCATCTATGGAAGGTGGTTTTATGTAAAGAAAATCAAAAACCTTCAACCTACTGATAACATTTCACAAATATAAATAAACTCTATGTCTACATTTCTTCTAGGATGTTTTACTTGTATGAGCGGTAAAGGTGAGGCTACATCTTACGCTGCTGGCATGGCCATTCTTTTCATGTTGGTCATTCTACTTTCTGTGTTCTTCGGAATATTTAAGTTTATGAGGTATCTTTCGAAGTGTGAGAAGAATGCTGGAAGGCGTTAATAAAAGATTTTTTAATAAAAGAAAATGCAAATACTAGGATTAATAAATGAACTCATTGGTTTACCAGAGCTAGCGTCTGAACACGGAAGCATGGTTGATCATATGCTTGAAATGGTTCACTGGCTAATCACGGTTTTGTTGATCGGTTGGTCTGCCTTTTTTGTGTTTTGCCTTTGGAGGTTTAGGCAAAAAAGAAATCCCAAGGCCAGTTATGTTGGTGTCAGAGGACATGCTTCTACTCACGTCGAGATTGGGGTTGTTGTTGTAGAGGCTATTTTGCTTCTCGGTTTTGCCTTTCCATTATGGGCCGTAAGAAGCTCTGAGTTTCCGACAGGCGATGACGTGGTAAGAGTAAGAGCCGTTGGAGAGCAGTTTAAATGGACGATGCATTATCCAGGTCCAGACGGTACGTTTGGAATGACAAAGCCTGAGTTGATTAGCGGTCAGAATCCACTTGGTAGAGATTTAGAAGACCCTAATGGCAAAGATGATTTTGTTTTCACTGAGCTTGTTTTGGCCAAAGATAGAGAATGTATCGTTACAATTACTTCGAAGGATGTCATTCACAACCTTTCATTACATCCCATGAGAATTGGTCAAGATGCTATTCCAGGAACAATCGCAGACATTTGGTTTAAACCAATCAAAACTGGGAGATGGGAAACGGTTTGTGGTCAGTTATGTGGTGCAGGTCACTCGGGAATGGTTGGTTATATGGAGGTGATGTCTCAAGAAGATTATGATGCCTGGTTTAAGGAAAATACTCCGGCATTGACGGAAGATAAAGAGCCTGAAGGGGTAGCGACGGCTAAGGAAAATAGCTAGAACCGTCGAAGAATTTTAGTTTGAGGGTATTTATGCAGAATCACCCTCACATTTATTCTTTCGCATTCAACACTATTACGACTAGTGTAGCGTTATATTTAGCGTGTTAACTGTGTCCAATACTGGTTCATATAAATCCAAAGAGGAAGAGAAAAGCCCCGTCTTTACAAGGAATGATCTACTCCTCCTAACAAAAGCGAGACTTAGCTTTTTAGTCATCATAACCACTGTCGTTGGGTTCATATTAGCGACAAAGTCTAATGGATTGGCCATTGATTGGTGGTTATTGATTCATACAATACTTGGATGCGCATTTGCGGCTGCAGCATCATCTATTTTTAATCAGTTAATGGAAATTGATATTGATTCTAAGATGTCCAGAACGGCATCTCGACCGCTTCCGTCAAAGAAAATTAAACCTGCTATTGCATTTGTGATGGGTTGGATTTTTGCAGCTATTGGCCTAGTTCACCTCGCAGTGAAGGTGAATGCTTTGTCTTGTGCTTTTGCAGCAGCGACACTTTTTGTTTACATGTTCATTTATACTCCGATGAAGAGGAAAACGGGATTAAACACTTTGGTTGGGGCTGTTTCAGGAGCATTGCCACCGTTAATTGGGTGGGCTGGAGCTGAAGGAGGCTTTGATTCATTTGCCCCATATTTTTTGTTTGGATTGCTCTTTCTTTGGCAATTACCTCATTTCGTTGCGATTAACTGGATGTACCGTGATGAGTACAAATCTGCAGGTTTTATAATGTGGTCAAATAATGATCTCAATGGGAATAAAACAGCCAATTTAGCTATAGTTTTTAGTTTATTACTAGTCGGTTTAATTTTGATTTGTTTGTTTGCCAATTTCATTAACCTTTTAGCAATAATAGGTTTGGTGATTTTAACTCTAATCAAAGTATGGTTCGCCCTTAAATTCAAATGCAGTCCCTCTAGAGATAAGGCGAGGAAGCTATTTCTTTTTACACTTTTATATTTGCCCGCAAGTTTAACTCTTTTGATTTTAGGTTGGAAATGAGTTTATAAATCTTTCATTGGCGTGTATCCGTAATAAACCCGTTGAAATGAGTGAGTCTGACAACCCTAAAGTTAACCCTTGGACTGTATGGGTGCTTATTTTGATTATGCTCTCAGGTATATTAGTCTATTACAGTTGGCTCAAAACCATTCACCGTCAGTATGCTGATGGAAAACCCCCTTTACTGAGACCTGTTGATCGTTTTCGAGCCGATGGGCACAAGGGTAAAGCAGTTGAACTGTTTGACACAAAAAACAAATTTTATCTCGTTGGATATTTTTATGCTGGTGATGAAAAAGAGGCTCTAGCTGTTTGTGAAAGAATGAAAAAAATGAGAGATTCAGTAAGTGGTGTCACTGATGTCACGTTAGTGGGTTTTTCAATGGCCCCAGAATTGGACACATCGGAAAATCTCACGAAGTTCGCCAATGACAATGGCTACACTTCAGAGGATTGGATTTTTGTTACAGGTGACAGAGACCGAATTAGAACATATATGAATAAGTTCTTCAGATATCCGGGTCACCAAAAACCAGACGAGTACCGAGAAACTGAAACTGATCTTTATGCGAGAGAGCTTAGGATTTCTTTAGTGTTTCAGTCTGATGATGATGAGGAGGCCTTCATACGTGGAGTTTATTGGGAGGGGATTCGAAAAGGGGAAGTAAAAAATGATGAGACTCTTACTGATGATATTATTTATCTGACTTCAAACAAAAATAAATCAACCCAACAAAAAATTGAATAAGGAAAAAAAAATCATCGGCATCTTCATTGTTTTTGCATTGTTTCTCGTTGTGGGATTCATAGTCCTATTCCAATTCAGTTCTCCAAAAGCGTATAAGAGTAGCAATACGTCATCCGCGGATTTTTCCAGGTACGTGGATCGAGACATGCCTATGACTGATTCCAATGGATCAACGAGGCAACTAAAGGAATTGAAAGGTAAGGTGTGGCTGATTAGTCACGTATTTACCCGGTGCCCTGGACAGTGTGCAGGTGTCTGCGTTGTTTTGGATGAACTCAGAAAAGAAATTAACGATAAGGACAAACTTCATTTTGTTTCAGTGACTTTAGATCCTGCTCATGACTCTCCAAGCCATCTCAAAGAATTTTCGCAAAAACACGGTTTTGATTCAGATGACTGGTGGTTTCTTACAGGAGAAGCCGATGAATTAAACAATTACATGATGGAGGTTTTTTCCCTATCAGCTCAGGAGAAAAAAGAATCTGAAAAGACCAGCGACGACGATTTATTTGCTCACAAACCCATGGTTGCCTTGATTAATCACGAGCTAAAGATTGAGGGTTGGTACAACCCATTCGATAAACGTTCAAGTGAAGTTCTCCGAGAGAAATTGCAAATTGCTCTTAATGAGGCAAAGTCTTAGGTAAAATCACCGCCAATGACAATTCAGGATCTACCCGCCGTTAACGCCAGTCTTAACGCGACAGCTACACTATTTATAGTAGCTGGAATTTACTTTATAAAAAAAGAGAATAAGAAAGCTCATGCTATTTGTATGATAACGGCACTCGTTGTCTCAGCTGCGTTTCTTACTTGTTATCTGATTTATCATTATTCTAATCTGACAACAAAATTTACTCACGAAGGGTTTCCAAAATTAATCTACTTTATTATTTTGTTTACCCATATTCCCTTGGCTGCAGTGTCCTTGCCTATGATTATTATGACGGTCATTCCGGCAATTAGGAGAAAATTTGATAAACATAAACGCATTGCCAAATGGACATATCCTGTATGGTTATATGTTTCCGTAACAGGAGTCCTTGTCTATTTTATGTTATATCAATGGTTTCCACCAGTCGGCTAATCAGAAGATTTAGTCTCTTGTTACAAATCCATAGTTCAGGCATAATAAGATTATGAGAATTATAATGGTTTGTTTTTTGCTTTCTTTGCCTTTGACGACTTTTGCACAAATTACTTTCAAGGATAAAGAAATAGAAATAACTGCGAGAGCAGACCAAGAAAAAGTCATCTTTGTTTTTCCTTTTAAAAATTCAGGAAATGAGACTGTAGAAATAATTAATGTTAATTTAACGTGTTCGTGTCTTAGCGCGAAAACGGATAAGGAAAAATATAGTCCCGGAGAATCAGGCAAGCTAGAAGCAATTTTTTCCGTAGGTAGTTTTACTGGCGTTCAAAGAAAATCGATGACCATAACAAGTCAACAAGACGGCAAAGAAAAAACAAGAGATTCATTGCTGGCAATTTTAACAATTCCAGAAGTGATCACTATTGAGCCCGAATTGATTAAGTGGAAAGTGAATGAGGAGCCCGCTGAAAAGGTTTTCACTTTAAAAGTTCCACACACTGATCCAATTAGTATTAAAGGGGTCACCTGCTCAAGGGAAGGTTTTAATTTTTCATGGAAGGAAATTAAAAAAGGACGCGAATATGAAATCCGAATTAAACCACTCAGCACTTCGTCACCGATGCTTGGGATGATGAAAATAGATACTGATTCTAAAATAAAGAAACACCAAAAAAAGTTGGCCTTCTTTAGTATAGCCCGGTCAAGATCTCGGAGATAAATGAAGTTTATTAACCAGCTCTTGATAATTTTTTTTATGGTCGCACTTTCAGGCTGGGCTATGTACCAATGGCATCCTGACAGACCAGCTTTTTACTTGGTTCCCAATCAATTAAGAGACGATGAGGTGTTATTGGAAAAGGTTCTTGAATGGGAAGCTGATCAAGGGGTTGTATGGATAGATGCACGAAGCCGGGCGAATTATGATCAATCTCATGTAGAGGGCGCTTATTTACTTAATGAAATTGAGGATTTCTATAGTTTGCTTGAGCCAATATGGGCTAAGATTCAGAATTCAGCAGATTTACCATTCATTGTATATTGCTCATCTGAAACATGCCTTGCCAGTCGCAAAGTGGCAAAAAAGCTTCAGGAAACAGTTGGTATTTCCGAAGTTTATATACTTAAAGGGGGAGAGAGTGCTCTTCTTGAGAGAGGATTGTTGAAGATTAATTCGACTTCGTCGAACTAAGAGTTGCTCTTTGGTTGTCGGGCGAAAGCCAATTTTTTTGAACAATTTCAACGATTTTAACAAAAGGTTTGGTCGGGTTTCCATTGTCCCATTCAAGACGAACGATTGGGTAGTAAACCTCTTCCCATTGTAATTCAGTATCAGCATACTCAGCCATATCTGACTTCCTTTCAGAAAAAACATAAGCTTGGCCGCTTACAATCGGATCAATCTTAAAACAAATTTTTGAACCTAATTCGGGTATCTTAGACCCAAAGTAATGAGACCTCTCTAGCTTAACGTAAAAGTTCTTACCCTTCTGTTGAAACTCTTGAAGAAAGTTTCCAAGAGAATTGTCATTGTACTGTATGAAGGCTTCCCAATTTACCTTCCAGCCCCGATCTGTATTTTCTAAAAATACAGGGAATGATATTTTTTGTTTTTTTGTTGTCACATAAAAAATACGAAATTGGGAATCAAGGTTTTGGTTGGTTGCTTTTTGATCAATTAATGATTCTTCAAAAGCAGGGCGATTTTCATGGTATTCAATAATTTTTGGTAATAGCCGTTCTGCGTTCAATATGTATCTTGCTTTGTCGCTAATAGTTTCCGCTGATAAAAATTTTTCGAGGCTAATTTTAGCTGCATCAATTGTGATGGGTTTTTCGTTTGTGGTCTCTTCAACGATAGTGGTTGACTCATTTATAGGCAATGAATCTACAGGGTTTGGTGTATCCCCAATAAGGCCTTTTTTTTCTAACTGAGTTTTCTCAACTAAATTTTCTTCCCCAGTTAAAACTTTAAAGCCGACGAATGCTGATAAAGAAATAATTATAATCGAAGCCGTATAAACTAATGCATTATGCGGGCTTACCCTTTTCTTGGTCTGAATTTCATTTTTAATCTTTTCCTTTTCTTGTTTTGTTGTTGATCGTTTTTCAACCGAGGATAAGGGTTTTCTGATAATCTCGCATGGTTCATCCAATTTTGGTTCAATATCCCTAACGTCGGGGTTTTTTTTGAGTTTATTGGGCGAACTGATCACATTTTGGCAACTAGGACAAGGTCCAGAGATGCCCGCCTTGTTTTGAGGCACTCTCAATAACGCAGCACATTCTGGGCAAGTGAATGTGTATGTATCAATTTGAGTCTGCATATAAACCTACAGTTTAATTGTGATTAATTTTCCTGATGTATTATGAGTATGTTTGTTTGCATTGACTTAAATCCCAAGAGCCCAGTGCATCAGCTTTTCGGAATCTTTCCATATATTCGAAGAGTTGCTTCCTAATACGACAACAATTACTTCTCGAGGACCATTTTTTCCAGAGCTTATAAGGCAATTTCCGCTTGCTCTTGTGTACCCAGTTTTGAGTCCGTTGCAGTAAGGAGATTTTGATAAAAGTTTATTCGTGTTGTTAAATGTTTTTCTTTTACCATTAGCAAATCTGAAGGGTAATTTTTTTAGGGATGTAATTGATCTGATCGTTCTATGGAAATAGGCAACCCGGGCCAGTTTACTCATATCCCGAGCGGTCGAATATTGTCCGGAGGCGGTCAACCCATGTGGATTCAAAAAATTTGAACTATGCATACCAAGGCTTCTTGCTTTTTGGTTCATTGCATACGAAAAAGATTTTTGCGAACCTGAATGGTTTCGAGCAAGACACCTCGCAACATCATTTCCACTCCTTACGAGGAGAGCAGCAATGAGATCAGATTTTCTGTATGTTTGACCTGCCTGAATATAGATTTTAGATGGTTCAACATGAGTGTCGGTACTGGCAACTTTGACTGGCTCGTGCATGTGACCCTTTTCAAGGGAGAGAAGCGCAGTCATTAATTTTTGGGTGCTTGCAACTGCTCGTTTTTGGTCTGCAGATTTGGAAAAAAGGGCTGAGCCTGTTCTAGCGTCAATGACGATCGCTGATTTTCCATAAATAGTTGGCGCTGGCGATTTTGGGCGAAATATACCAAGCGATTGAGAAGACCGGTTAGCCGCTAGGAATGTTTTACCAGGGGATTTATAATTCTGAGCATAACTGTGATTACAAATACCAAGCAAAAAAAGGGAAAATAGGATTAATGGTTTTATAGAAAGCACTTTATTTATTAAGAATTATTAAATATTTAAATAACTAAATGATAATAAAATCGAAAATAAGTTTGCAATAAAGAAAAAAAGAAAGAAACTGTTCTTAAGAACACTGTTCATATGCTTACTCAGAGACAACAACAATTATTGGAATTTCTTAAAGAATATCACTCTAATAATGGGCTTATGCCCTCCACCAGAGAGATTCAAGATCACTTTGGTTTTGCAAGTCAGACCGCAGCGGTCAGCCACCTTAGGGCTTTAGAGAAAAAGGGGGTCATTCAAAAAGTTCCTGGTAAGGCCCGAGCTTTAGTTTTTCCCGAACAGCTAGAAAGAGAAGAAATCGTTGATATCCCGATTTATGGGCAAATAGCTGCAGGTATGGCTTCGGAAACGGAACAAGATAATGAAGGTTGCCTGTCAATTGATGTTGCGACCCTAGGTGTGCCAAGATCAGCCAAGACATTTGCGTTGAAGGTTAGGGGAGACTCAATGATCGATGCGCATATTATGTCAGGGGATTGTGTGATACTAGAACTTAAGGAGCCTAGGAGAGGTGATATCGTTGCCGCGTTGATCGATGGTGAAACGACTCTTAAGCGATATGTAATTAAAGACGGAATGCCTTACCTTCAGGCTGAAAATGAACTATACCCGGATTTGGTTCCCGTGAGGGAGCTTGTCATTCAAGGAGTGATGGTTGCTTTACTTCGAAGAGGAGAGGGTATGGTGGCTTGAGTAGTTAATCTATTTTCAATATGGCTTTGCGCTTCTTTTTAGATGGGGAAGAAATTATTAACAAGCCAGATAATAAACCTCCTAATAAACCAAAGAGGTGTCCATGCCAGGAAATTCCATTCTGGTTGATTAATAGTGTTAGTAAAAGTGTGCCATATAAGGTGCCAGATATTATTGCCAATGTTGCTGATAGACAACTCCTAGTTATCCATGCCTGAATAATTATGAAGCCAAGATAGCTAAAGATAAGTGTGCTTGATCCAGCGTGGACTGTTCCTTCTCTAGCAAAAAACCAAATGCCTATCCCACTAATTAATCCTGATACAATTGTCGTGAAAATAAACTTACGTTTTCCACTAAAAAGAACCATTCCCCCTAAAACCATGAATGGTAGGGTATTTCCTATTAAATGGGCATAATTGACGTGAATTAATGGAGCAGTAAAAATTCCAAGTATCCCGTTGGTATCTTTTGGTTTTATTCCGTATTCAAAGGTAAGATTCCATTGAGGCGTATTCTGATCGATTATTGTGATGACCCAAAAGCACAGTGTGATGCCCATTAAAAATAAGGCATTGTCATAAAAGGGGCTTCGAGTTTTATTACTCATGAATAATTCTCATTAAGATATACTATCAGGTTAGAATTGGAAATGACAGTAACAAGATTTGCTCCTAGCCCTACCGGTAACTTACATCTAGGTCATGCATACTCTGCATTGTATTCAGAAAGAGTTGCTCGAGAAGAGGGAGGTAAATTTCTTCTTAGAATTGAAGATATTGATGGTACACGATGTCGATCTGAGTACATCCAAAACATATATGATGATATCGAGTGGCTTGGAGTTGTTTGGGATGACGAAGTGATTGTCCAATCTAACCGCCTGAAATTTTATGTTACAAAGGCAGAAATCCTAGAGCAGAGGGGATTATTGTATCCATGCTTTTGTACCCGTAAGGAGTTAGCAAATATTAACGGAAAAGAATTAAATAGAGAAAAACGATTGTATCCAAAAACATGTTTGAGGCTGACTAATGAACAGGTAGCCGAGAAAAAGTCTCAAGGTGTTCCTTTTTCATTGAGACTTAACAGTAATAAAGCAAAAGAAGAAACCGGAAAAATTTTTTGGAATGATCAAACGACTGGTCGTCATGAAGTTAATTATGACGCATTGGGTGATGTTGTGCTTGTTCGAAAAGATATTGGAACAAGTTACCATATGGCTGTTACAATTGATGATGATTTTCAAGATGTAACCTGTGTCACGAGAGGGCTTGATTTAGTTGAATCCACTCATGTCCATAGAATATTACAATCTTTATTGGGGTTGCAGGTGCCTGAATGGTCTCACCATAAATTGATTAAAGGATCTGATGGTAATAAATATTCGAAGAGTAATCAGAGTTTAACATTGAAAGAATTAAGAGAATCAGGCGTGAGTGGCGCAGAAATCAGGAAAGAACTAGGGTTTTAGATGTAAAGATACCTTTTCTTTTCTAATTTATTGAATAAAGGTTAGTTCAAAATTAATCCTAATAATACATGATTGAAGACATCAAGATTACAATGAAGACAAATAAGGGGAATATTTCTCTTACAATATATGCATTAAACACGCCTATTACGGCTGCTAATTTTCTTAATCTTGCTTCACGTGGTTACTACGATGGCATTTCTTTTCATAGAGTGATTCCAAATTTTATGATTCAGGGAGGAGATCCAACTGGTACAGGCGCAGGCGGTCCAGGCTATCAATTTGAGGATGAGTTTCTGGCTTCACTGAAGCATGATAGACCAGGAATATTGTCTATGGCGAATGCTGGGCCTGGTACAAATGGCAGCCAGTTTTTCATTACTCATGGTCCTCAACCTCATCTCGATGGAAGACATACTGTTTTTGGGCATGTCACTGAGGGACAAGACGTGGTTGACTCAATTGAAGGTGGTGATGAAATTCAAGGTATTGAAATTCACGGTTCTACGGATGCACTTTTTGATCAAGAGTCAGAAAAAATCAAAAATTGGAATTCAATTTTATCGGACTAATTATGGCCGTTGAACGGCATGTTATTTGCAAAGTTAATGATATTCCCGATGGCGAGGGAAAATCATTTAATTTTAATGATATTTCGGTGGCAATATTCAGAGTTGCCGAAAATTTTTATGCCCTAGAGGATAGGTGTAGTCACGCTAATGTAACGATTTCCGGAGGATATGTTCATCAACGAGAGTTATGCGTAGCATGCCCTTGGCATGGAGCACAGTTTGATTTGAGAAGTGGTCAGGTATTGACCCCTCCCGCCTGTGAGGACATTAAATCGTTCANTGTATCTGTTGAAGGNGAAGATGTNATTATTTCAGCCTAGCTATCCTTTTTAGGCAGAAAATGCTTAAGAGTTAGNCCCTGAACTGCGATNCTGAATATAACAACNATGTAGGTAGCAGTGAGTAAAACATCTCTTTCGGCTCCTTTCGGTATTGATAGGGCAAGTGCCAGAGAGATGCCTCCCCTCAATCCTCCCCAAGTGAGTGCTTTAATTGTTCCTTTGGAAAAGTTTGCCCTTTTTCTCAACAAGATTGCAGGCAATGAAACGGCAAGCATTCTTACTGCAAGAGTCAGGGGGATTGCGATAATCCCGAAAATGATGTGATTCATTTGGAAAGCAAGCACCAGAATTTCAAGTCCTATAACAAGAAAGAGGATAGCGTTTAGGATTTCGTCAATTAATTCCCAGAAAGAGTCTAAATGTTCCTCTGTTTTCTCGGACATGGCGAGTATTCTGCCTTGATTACCTATCATTAACCCTGCCACTACCATTGCTAATGGGCCTGAGGTGTGAAGGTTGTGAGCTAGAGAATATCCGCCTGTTACGAGAGCAAGGGTGATGAGAACTTCTACCTGGTATTGATCGATTGATCTTAACATTAGGAAAGCTAATAGACCAATCACAAAACCAATTGCTATTCCGCCGAGGACCTCTAAGAAAAATAAGTTTCCAATCGCTGCAAAAGTTGCGTCATTTTCACCAGTTGCGATTCCTAGAATTGCGAGAAATACCACTACTCCAACTCCATCATTGAATAATGACTCTCCAGTGATTTTGGTTTCTAATGATTTTGGAGCGCCTGCTTTTTTTAATATGCCAAGAACAGCGACTGGGTCAGTTGGTGAGATTAGGGCTCCAAAGAGTAGGCAGTAAATAAAATTAATCTTAATGCCTAGTGCCATCATTAGGAAATAACTCAGAGTGCCAATGATGAAAGTTGAAAGAATGACGCCAATCGTGGCGAGTATGGCAATGACCCATTTTTGACTCGATAGGTCCTCGAGTTTTACATGAAGTGCCCCCGCAAAAAGGAGGTAACTAAGCATTATGCCGAGAAGAGACTCATCCAACCGAACGTCATTGACAAAGTTTTGCGCAAATACATAGAAATCATTGTTGAAGGTGCCTGTAATGATTATGATTAAAGAAAATATTAATCCTAAAAGCATGAGCCCAATAGTCGTGGGTAGCTTTATATACTTGTAATTAAAGAATCCGAAGACTGCGGAGAGGGTGAGAAGAATGCCAATGATATCAAATGCTTCCATATTCTTATTTGGGAAATTAGTTGTTAACTATGTCTAATTTAAGATTATTAATGGTCAAGTCTTGGTCTACCATGTAATTGTTATAATCGTAATCAATTAACTCAAGTTTTACAAATAGGATATGAAAGAACCTTATGAGAATCATGAAAAAAAGCCCATATGGATTTATGTTAGTTTATCTATTGTTCTCGTTATTGGTGTAACTCTCTTTGTAATAAAGTCGGGACAACAAAAAGTAATCAAAGATAGAAATGCATTAATAAAATCACTGAACGAATCTGAAGATCCGAAGGGTAATGCTTTTACAGTTCAAGAGTTCATCACTTTTATGAACTCTCAGCCCGATAATGATAGGGGTCGGGATAATGTAATTGCCGCTATTACGACATTGGCTCGATTGCAGGGGGATGATGTTGATAAGGCAATTTCTACTCAGCTTGAAAAAATAAAGACTGGAAACTCTATCATACGTTCGGGGTTAATTGGGGTGATGGTTGATAAAGGTTATGTTGAGGCTGTGCCTAAGATATTAGATTTCATTAATGATGATGATACTGAGGTTGCCGATGCGGCTGTTTATGCATTAGGCGAACTTGGAGATTTACAAAATGTTGAAGTACTTCTTGATTCGCTAGCAACTGCTTCTGGCAAGAGGGCAGATGCACTGGAAGGAGCGGTCATAAGAATTTGCTTAAAGGAGTCAAATCCTGACATTCGAAATACAGAGGTCAGAAGAATACTTGGCCAAGAGTCTCCAACGGGCGACTATAGAAGAAGGATATTGCGAATACTCGGATCATTAGGTGGTAAAAAAGCTTGGACCGACTTAAAAAGAATTCTGGATGGTAATGACCCTGATGGTAGAAAAGCGGTTCTTCAGACCATTGGGTCATGGCCAAATAGTGCCCCTTTGAAAACGTTAAATGGAATTATATTTAATGAAAAAGATGAGGTGATAAAAAGGTTAGCATTTAGGGCGTACGTTCTGCTTCTTTCTGATTCTGCAAGTATACCGGATGAAAGTAAATGTGAGGAAATTGGTAAGCTTTTTGATCTCAATTTCAGCAAAAATGATAAGATTATATTGATAGGAGCTCTAAGCACTCTAGCTACAGAAAAAGCATTGAAGTTGGCCAATGAATTAGGTGATCAAAATGAGAGTTACAAGAGATCTGCTGACTTAGCTTCCAAAAAAATATCTGATAATATATCGAAGGTAGTTGAATTCAATGACTCTGAGAAAGTTTACTCTGCCGAGGGGGCTCTCGTTATGGGTGAAGAGCCATTCAGCTATAGTGTCTCTGCGGCCGCGGTTATTGGTTGGAAGAATCCCTACTACTACATTGTATGGCCCATTAACTTTTCAGAAGCCGGTAGTTATGAGTTAATCTTGAATCATCAAAAGCCCAGTGCTGGTGGCGGTGACTTTGAAGTTGTCTTAGGTGCTGATAAGGAGATGTTTAAGGTGTCTGATAGCGATACTTTTGAAGACAAGAATTTAGGGAGTTTCTCGGTCCAAAATCCGGGGACTTATCGATTAATCATTAGGGGCTTAAATCTAGAAAATAATGATGGAGAATTGATGAATGTACGTTCTGTGGGTGTAAAAAAAAGTGACTAGTTTCTATTTTTCCTGCTCCCATGAAGTCACTTTTTGATTTTCAAATTCTACCACAGCTGACGTGTATGGAACATAGCCAACGTTAGTTGAGTGATAAAAAGGTGAGCAGTGATCGTAGTGATGATAATAATGATAATCGTTGTATAGGAAGTTTTGATTTACTACGGGCATCAGTGAGGAATATCTCCATTTTTCTATACTCTTACCATAGGAGTTTCTTTCAATGATTCCAGAGGGCCTACCCCAAGCTAAATAAACAGCATCTTGAGACATTCCTTTGATTATGAGTCCTTTTGATACAGCTTTTTTTTCGGGCCCTGTCAAAGCTGAGTATAGTTGCGGATTGTTCTGTATCCTCGATTCAATAGTTGAGGTGCAGTTGCAAATAAATAGAGTTAAAAAGATAAGATATAGATTGTGTAACTTAAATTTTTTCATAATTTATCAGTACTAATGTTCATATAAAATATATTGAATCATAAGGTCCAACAAGAAATAAAGTGCAAGACCAATACGGGCATCTAATATCCTATTTGCGCATCTCGATTACCGACAGGTGTAACGAAAGGTGTGCATACTGTATGCCATCGGAGTTTCAGGAATGGTTGCCACGTGATCAAGTAATGAGCTATGAAGAAATTCACAGAGTTGTTAGTATAGCCTCTGAGCTTGGTGTGAGTAAAATTAGAATAACTGGGGGTGAACCGTTGACCCGAAAAGGCATAGTTTCATTTATTCAATCACTCTCTAATATTTCTGGTATTAATGATGTTGGCATTTCTACGAATGGAACTCTGCTGTCAAAGCCAATCGATGATGGTTCGTCTGCTGCAGAAGCGCTTTTCAAGGCGGGCGTTAACTCGGTGAATGTCTCACTTGATACTCTATCTGCAGAGCAATATACCGCTATAACAGGACGGCCTTTTTTAGCGAAAGCAATAGAAGGAATTGATGCTGCTAGGAATGTTGGCTTCGATAAGGTTAAAATAAATTCTGTCCTAATGAGGGGAAGGACAGAAAATGAATTGTTTGATTTGGTTAAATTTGCAAAGAAAAAGGATATATTATTGAGATTTATTGAAATGATGCCCGTTAGCAGTAAGGATGTACTGAATGATCTCAACTTTTTGCCATGTGGTGAGGTAATGAATTTGTTATCCCAAGAATTTGGCAGGCTAAAACCATTAAGCGATTTCAAAACCAATGGTCCTGCATCATACTATTCAATTCCAGGTCGAGATCAAATTATTGGCTTCATTGGAGCAATGACAAATCTCAAATTTTGCGAATCCTGCAATAAGCTTAGATTGACATGTGATGGTAAGTTGAGGCCCTGCCTAGGCAGTCATTTGGAATTTGATCTTCTGAAGGAGATACGATCAGGTGCGACGAATGATGAACTGAAGAATTTTATTCGTGAAGTTGTTTTGAGAAAGCCCAAGGCTCATGACTTTAGGGATAATTATCAGCCTGATCGTAAAATGATTGCAATTGGAGGATGATTAATTGAGTAAACTATCCCATATAAATGATAATGGTGAGGCATCAATGGTTGATGTTGGTGAAAAAGAATTCGTTAATAGGGTTGCTACTGCCTCTGGTTTTATTCGATTGAATCCGGCAACCCTAAATTTGATTTATGATAAAGGCATTAAAAAAGGCGATGTTTTAACGGTTGCTAAGATTGCTGGAATATCGGCTGCAAAAAAAACTGCAGAAACCATACCTTTATGCCATCAAATTCCTATTTCGCATATATCTATCGATTTTTCCAGAGAAGACCAAGGCATATCAATCACTGCTGAGGTTAGGACTCATGCCCAAACAGGTGTGGAAATGGAGGCGCTTACGGCGGTTAGTGTTACTGCTTTGACGCTCTATGATATGTGTAAAGCAGTGGATAAAGAGATGCAAATTGAGAGAGTCAGGCTTGATGGAAAAGAGAAGAGTGAATCTTAATGATGCTTGTTTCACTTGTCGTTTAGACTAGAATTTTAGGTATGAGCTTATTGAATTCAAAATGCGCATTAATATTTATTATTGCGCTGTCTCATTTAATACCTTTGTCAGGACCATCGGTTTTGTATGGTGAGATAACAAATAGTGATCCACTCATAATTCCGGATAAAGATGAAGATGTTCCTGGTGTGGGACCAATAAGAAGAACTGATTGGTTTAGGGGTGTCTGGAAAAAACGAAGAAGTTCATGGCTTAATGAAAAAAATGCGAGTGATCAAGGGGGAATCGTATTTCTAGGTGATTCCATTACTCAAGGATGGGGTGAAGATTTCAAAGGTTTGTTTGGTGATGTTAATGTGGTTAATCGTGGGATTAGTGGTGATACTAGTCGGGGGTTACTTCTTAGATTGAAGAGGGATGTAATTGACCTGAGCCCTGCCGCAGTTGTTATCATGATTGGGGCTAATGATCTTGCTGAAAAAGCCAAGGGAGAAATTATTTTCAAAAATGTTCAAAGCATTATTGGGAATCTAAAATCGCATAATTCTAAGATGCCGATTATTTTGTGCGAGACTTTTCCTTGTGCGCCTGATGACTATAGGCCTGTTAAAGAAATAAGAAAAGTTAATCAACTTTACGCCAAGGAATGGGGTTCGGATTCTCAGGTTAGGATTTCTAAAACCTATCCATTGTTTGCAGGTCCTGATGGGGCTTCTCTGCCAAAATTCATGCCCGATAGGGTCCATCCTAATTTGAAGGGTTATGAAGTCTGGGCAGGTGAGATGAAGAGAATATTTACTGAGATTGGATTAGATAAAGTTCGTAAACTTAAAATAAAAAAAAAGGTTAACCAAACTCCTAATACAGCCCCGTTGAATCCTTTCGATTCAATGAAGCTTATTAATTTGCCGGATGAGTTTTCTATCGAATTAGTGGCATCCGAGCCAGATATTGAGGAGCCAGTTGCTCTGACATGGGATGGTAATGGAAGAATGTATGTCGTTGAAATGCGTGGGTATATGCAAACAATGGATGGTGTTGGAGCAAAGGAACCCGTTGGTCGTGTGAGTTGTTTTGAGGATACCAATTCTGATGGTAAATATGACAAACATACTATTTTTGTTGATGGTCTAGTTGAACCTAGAGCAGTCCTGTCAGTAGGCGGAGGTCTGCTTGTGGGTGAACCTTCTGATCTTTGGTTTTTTAAAGATGCCGATAAGGATGGTAAAGCTGATACAAAAGAAAAGGTATATGATAAGTTTTCTTTAAGAGACAGTAATGTTGAACATAAAGCCAACGGATTAACTCTAGGCATTGATAATTGGGTTTATGTTTCTCAGCACGGAAGACGTTATCAATTTACCAATGGTAAATTCATAAATGAAAGTGTCCCAAGGTTGGGTCAATGGGGGTTAGCTCGCAATGATGAGGGGCGTTTTCTATTTTCAAGCAACAGTAATCCTGCAATGGGATTTTTTATAACACCTGATTATCTTGCTAGCTCAAAAAGAATTGAGAGTATGGGCCTTCTAACTGGGGCTGTTGTAAAATTAGGAAAATATTCTGAGGTTTGGCCCTCTATGAAAACTTCAGATTTGCAGAGTGGTCTAGGTGCGGCTAGGGCAAGTGATGGAACCCTTCGCAATTTCACTTCAGCATGCGGCCAAAGTTTTTTTCGTGGAGATAGATTAGGGGAAGATGTAAAAGGAAACTATTTTATTTGTGAGCCGGTAGGCCGACTCGTTAGAAGGTCCAAGGTCAATTATCTTGATTCAGGGCATATAGAATTATCCAATTTATATGAGGAGAACTCTGATGAATTTATTACTTCTAGTGATGGAAATTTTCGCCCTGTAAATACTTATACTGGTCCTGATGGATGTCTTTACATTGTTGATATGTATCGGGGTGTCATCCAGGAAAAGAGTTTCATGACCCCATATCTAATAAAAGAAATTAAGAATTTGAAGTATGATAAAAATGTTGGTCGGGGACGAATATATAGAGTGCTAAGAAAAGGTATGGTCCCAGGAGTAAAACCAGAATTGCTGGATGCTGATTCTGATCAATTGTTGGTTGCTCTTGAGCATTCAAATGGATGGTGGAGAGACATGGCGCAAAATATTATAGTGAGCAGAAAACTTGTTGAAGTGGTTCCTAACTTAGAAAAAATTCTTATTGGCCATTCCAATCCAATGGCCCGGCTACACGCTTTGTGGACATTGGAGGGATTGTCAAAGCTTGAGAAGAATGTTGCCATGGCTGCATTAAACGATAACGACGATAGGATTATTAGTGCCGCATTGCGCGCAATTAACTGGTCTTCACCGGATTGTTTGCATTTAGAAAAAATTATTGATGATTCCAGTCCAGAGGTTGTTTCCCAAGTTATCTTGGCTGTTGGTAGGAGTTCTTTTGAGAATCATAAAAAAACGATAATAAAATGCATTTTAAAGTTTCCAATGAATGAAAGGATATTGCGTTCGGTTGTGGCCGTAACACCGAAAGATTATCTCTCTAAAAATGAATTTGATATAATCGATAATTTTTTATCCAAAGCTGAAGTAAATAATCAAGAATCGAGAGAATGGTCAAAAAGATGGCAAAACTTTATTTTTGGTGATTGAATTTTGATTTTTATATAGTGAAAAGTTATGAATGTAGGAATAGTAACAGTATCTGATAGAGCTTTCTCTGGTGAATATGAAGACCATGGAGGACCTGCCCTTCAAGCTGAAGCGGATAAAAGAAAATGGAGAGTTATAGCTGATGCGGTGGTTCCTGATGATAGGGAAAAAATAAAAGAGGTGATCACGGCTTTTGAAGCTCAGGGATGTTCTTTAATTTTAACGACTGGTGGCACTGGTATAACCGAGAGGGATGTGACGCCAGAAGCAGTGAGAGATATCATGAGAGTTGAAATTGATGGCTTTGGTGAACTTATGAGAATGAGAAGTTTGGAAATTACTCCAAATGCGATTCTTTCCAGAGGTCTTGCTGCAGTTGTGGGAAATTCTTTGGTTATTACATTGCCAGGAAAACCAAAAGGTGCTGTGGAATGTTTGGAGTTTGTTGAGGGGGCGATTCCTCATACTGTAAAGTTGTGTGTTGGAGAACCCACCTCTTGTTAACTATAAGTTTAAAGTTAAAAACAAGAACAACGAATGAATACGCTATTCATGAGTTTCTGCTTTTCTTATTATTCTAGAAATTAATAAAGTTACAAATATTGTAGCTATTATTCCTGCTCCTAAGAGAACCCATTCTAGAAATGATTTTTTCCCGCTAATCATAGCGCTTCCCATACTTCCCATAAGAACATAAACCATAGTTCCTGGTGTCATTCCTATCCATGATGCTGTTAAGAAGTGACTGAAACGTATTTTTGTTATTCCTAATGCATAGTTGAGAAGAAAGAATGGAATGACGGGACTTAATCTAGCCAGTATAACTATCTTAAATCCTTCTTGATTTATACCGCTATCTATAGATTTAAAGCGTTCATTGTTTAGAAATTTTCTTTTCACAAAGTTTCTAGCCAAATATCTAGAGACCAAAAAGGCACAACCTGCGCCGATTGTCGATCCTATAGAAACAATAACTAGCCCCTTCCAAAAACCAAACAAGGCTCCAGCCGTAAACGTTAGAGGTGAGCCCGGTAACATCATCATTGTACTAACGATGTAGATCAAAATGAAACCTAGATACCCCTTTATTCCTGAGGTTGAAGTTTGTTCAATGATGGTAGGGAGATCTTTGAAAAAATTATATTTTACCTGTAAGAGAATTAAAGAGGCGAAGAAGGCTGCTAACCAAAAAAATCTATTTTGAAACAGTCTCATTCTCATCAGGCCTTAGCAGATAATAAATTATTACTCCGAAAATTAAACATAACCCTGCTAGAAAACTCATTGATCTCACAGCAATAATTCCCCATTGGTTTTGCATAGATATTAATATTGATGCCATGAAAACAGCCATGCCGTTTAATATTTTAACGACTAGATTGAATGCACCCCAGTAAGTGCCGACAGAATTGGTCGCTGAATTAGATTTTGCACAGTCTACTACTCCCTCAGCCTCTACGCCGAGGAGAATTGCTACCATTGGTCCACCCATTCCAAAAACAAAAGCAGCCGTTACTAAGGGAGAGAAGATTAAATCACTGCCCAATAATCCAGAACATAAATAAACAACGGCTAATGCTATTGATGCCCATAGCATGCATTTGAGCCATCCAAATCTTATTTGAAGTTTTGGTACAAAAAAGAAAAACGGTATTGCTGCTCCAATTAATGGGCCCATTAAGGCAGCACTGTCACGTTCGGATCCACCAAGTAGATCTTGTGCAATGAATGGTGCTGCTGCAGTCATTATGGCAAATGACATTTGAGAACCTCCAAAGAGTGCAATTAATGCTAAAAATCTCCTGTTTTTTAGCGCTGAAATAATTCCAGCCCATAGTGTTCCAGCTTCATTTTGTGTAGCCTTAGATGAGGGCTCTTTGAGCATTTTTTTCGGTGATGCCCAAAAAGGTAAAATCATCAAAAAAATCGAACCTAATGCAAAAAGCACCCCAGTATTACCGTAACCATAGCTGTTGATTAAGAATCCACTGACTCCATTTCCAATTCCTGAGCCAATTACAATACCTAATCCAAGGAGTCCCGAAAGTTTTGATCTGATAGTGTTGTTATTTAATGAGTAATCATCAATAAGGCTCCAGTAGGGTATTGCATAAAAAGTGTAACCGATGAAAAAAATGAATAGCCCAATTATTAATAATAGCCAGTTGATAGGTTGCGACAGCTGGTGATTACATGAAAATGTAATAGCCAAACCAATCGGAGCTAAGAAAAATGTGAAGAGCAATAAGCTTCTTCTTTGAAATCCCTTTCGTTTCCAGGTGTCGGTGATCTTTCCTGCGATTGGGTCACTTAAACCATCAAATATTCTAAAGGCGACAAAGGCTGATCCCAAAATGATAGGATCGAAGAGAACGGTTTCTGAATTTTTTTGGTTTCCAAATTTCAGTATCCATTGATACAGAAATCTTGCAAGACTCATCATGCCAATTTGCCCGCAAAGGAATAAGAGATATTTATAAATGGGCATTAGGTACTCGTTGCAGATTACTTGTTGTGGATCATTCTAAATTAGAAATTGATTACTGAGATGATTCAATATTTAAGTTTACAGCTTGAGCAACTCTTAAGCCATCAACTGCGGCGGAGAGTATTCCTCCAGCATATCCAGCTCCTTCACCTGCAGGATAAAGACCTTTCAGTGATGGGCTTTGGTAAGATGATTTTCTAATTATTCTGAGAGGGGATGATGACCTTGTCTCAGCGGCCGTTAGTATCGCATCTTTTCGATCAAAACCAGGAATTTGGTTGCTTACCCGGCTTACGGCTTTTTTCATTGTCTCTATGACGTAATTTGGCAAGCATTCCCTAAGATCAGTCAAAACGACTCCTGGACGATAAGAGGGAGAAACCTCGCCCAAGGATGTCGAAGTTTTGTTCTGCATAAAATCTCCCAAGAGTTGCGCGGGGGCATGTCCTTCTGGACCGCCAATTAAGAACGCCTTACGTTCCCATTTTCTTTGAAATTTTATACCTGATAAAGGGTCCTCAGGGTTGTCAAAATCATTGGGAAATATCTCGACCATGAATCCTGAATTAGCATTGGCATCAGCCCTAGCATAGGAACTCATACCATTGGTGACTGTGTGACCAGGTTCTGAAGTGGCTGCAACAACCAGTCCTCCCGGACACATGCAAAAAGAATAACAGCTTCTGGAGTTTTTTTTGTTTTGATGGCGAACAAATTTGTAAGGTGCCGAGCCTAACTTTTCATGGCCTGCTGCATCACCATAAAGAGATTTATCAATCATTGTTTGAGGATGCTCAATTCTTGCTCCAATGGAAAATGGTTTTGATTCCATGGCTACTCCATTCTTCAATAACATTGAGAAGGTGTCCCTAGCGCTATGTCCAACTGCGAGAATTACATTATCTGATAGGATTTCCTCATGATTGGAAGTAACAACTCCGATCACTCTTCCGGATTTTTTAATAATGTTGTCGACTCTTGTTCCAAATTTAATAATTCCGCCTAAGTTTTTTATTTCATTTCTTATGGATCTGAGAACTGTTATTAATTTATCGGTACCTATGTGAGGTTTACCTTTGGTTAATATGTTTTTAGGAGCGCCATGATGTGCAAGTTCCTCTAAAACCATCCGAACTGCTCCGTCTTTATCCTTAATGCCAGTGTAAAGTTTTCCATCTGAGAATGTCCCAGCACCGCCTTCACCAAATTGAACGTTTGACTCCGGATCTACCTTTCCACCTTCTCTCCAAAATCGAGTGACATCTCTTGCCCGAGGCCCTGCCTCTTTTCCCCGTTCAATAATTATTGGTTTCTTGCCAGCTCTTGCAAGATAAAGAGCTGCAAAGTATCCGCACGGTCCAGAGCCGATGATAATTGGACGGTTTGTATCTTTTGTTTTTCGATTAATTGGGTCATTAAATTTCTTTTTATGAACGAGTTTGATTGTTTTGTTCTTTTTCTTTAACTGTATCGATTCTTCGTTTTGGTCTGATTCTACATGGATAGTATAAATTAATCGGACCCCTGAAATGCCTTTTTTCCTTGCATCAATCGAGCACTTAAAAATTTTCCATTTGATATCTTTGCTCGACGAAATATTTAATCTCTTCATCAAGGCCTGCCCAAGATCATGCTCTGAGTGGTTTACCTTTAGACGTATTTGAGTGACTTCAATCAACTTTAAATTTGGTTATAACTATAATGGTTGTATTCTCTTGCTTTATTAATATTAACCATTCGTCGTGGATAACATCTTAAAATTTGGTCCAATTTATAAAGAACGCGTTTGGGGGGGGCGTTCTCTAGAGAAATTATACAGGCGCACGCTGCCATCAGATGATTTAAATTATGGAGAGTCATGGGAGATTGTGGATAGACCTAATGATCAAAGTCGGGTCCTTGGAGGCAAATTCGATGGTGAAACATTGAATTTTTTATGGAGTAATTTTAGAGAGGATATCTTTGGTTGTGGATTTCCTGATACAGAAAGATTTCCTTTACTTTATAAAATATTGGATGCTCGCAAGAAATTATCACTACAGGTGCATCCACCTGAATCGAGTTGTGGTATTCATGGAGGTGAACCAAAGACAGAGTTTTGGTATGTTGCAGATGCTGAGCCTGATTCGTTTATATATTATGGGCTCAAGGAGGGAGTTTCTGATAAGGATTTTCAGCTCGCACTTGATGAGGGAAAATTGCAGGATCATATTAAATCCTTCCCCGTGAAAAAAGGAGACTTCATCTATCTTCCCAGTGGGTGTTTGCATGCGATAGGTGAGGGTATTGTAATTTTCGAAATTCAACAGAACAGCGACACTACCTATAGGGTTTATGATTGGGGGCGTATGGGAACTGATGGAAAGCCTAGAAAACTTCATAAGGAGCAGGCTTTGAGCTGTATTAGTTATTCAGATAATGATCCTATTATGGGGAATCAAGATAATGGAACCATGGTGAAGTGCGATTATTTTAACGTTGGAATATCAACTTTTAAACCAGGAGAAAAAAAGCAAATTAGCGACGCCACTAGTTTTGTAATTTATTCAGTTATCGAGGGCTCATTACGTTTGGATGAACAAATATTAGCGTCAGGAGATTCATTCATTTATCCTGCAACTAGAAGAAAAATGGAGATGGATTTTTTCGGTGAAGTGAATACCAAGATTATTGGTATTTCTATTCCAGTTGAATAATGATTCTTCAAGTATCCTAGAAAAACTAGGTCAAAGATTTAATAATAGATTCAGTTAGTGTTTGATCCTGTCTTGGGAATATAGTTCTTAAGTCGATACGAAACTTTTCATCAGTTATGTATCCCATAACAGGGTTTTCATTTTTTCTTAATCGGCTCGCAAGATTCTTTAGTGAAATTTCTTTCGGTGCGATGTCGATTGTTTTTGAGGGAATTGATGATTTGGGCATTGTTCCCCCTCCAATACGAGATTCTCCGTCCCCAACAGTTATTAAAGCAGGGAGGCCATTTAAGGATTCCTTAATTATGTTTGCTCTAGTTTCCAATTCGTTGACCGAGGTTGATAACATTTTAAGAAGTGGAACAGAATTGTTTTCTTTTAAGTGCTCCTCGGAAATGTCTTCCAGCATTGATAGAATCAATTTGTCACATCTAAGAGCTCTATAAAACGGTTCTTTCTTAATGCCTTGAATAAATTCTTTTTTGCCAGCGATGATTCCTGCTTGAGGTCCTCCAAGAAGTTTGTCTCCACTGTAGCATAGCAAGTCGACGCCTTTAGAGATTATTTCCGATGGGGTAGGCTCATGTGCGACAGGTCCATACTCCTCAGTGTTCATCACTGCACCACTCCCAAGGTCCTCACAAAAGGGGATGTTTTCAGATTTTGCAAGTTTTGCTAGCTCCTCAGTCTCGGCGTTCTCAATAAATCCTCCCATATAAAAATTGCTTTGGTGAACTTTAAGAATCATTGCAGTTTCATCGCTAATGGCATTCTTATAATCCTGAAGAGTGGTTTTATTTGTTGTTCCAATTTCATGTAATTCAGCTCCACTCGCGAGAAGAATATCAGGTATTCTAAAACCACCTCCAATTTCAACTAACTGGCTGCGAGAAATTATAATTTTTTTCCTATTTCCTCTAACAAAGTGACGAAGAATAATTACTAATGCTGCCGCACAATTATTTACGGCGGTGGCCATTTCCGATCCTGATATTATTGCTAAAGCTCTTTCAAGATATGCTGCCCGTTGGCCGCGCTCACCAGTGTTGAGATCAAGTTCTAAATTATTATAATTTTGAGCAATCTCTCTGAGGCGATCTGCGGCCGTCTCTGACAACGGAGATCTTCCCATATTGGTATGAATAAGAACTCCCGTGCCGTTAAGAACAGAGAGTATTTTAGTGCGTGAGATATCCTCCAGCTCTTTTCTTGTTTTAATTATATAGGATTCAAATTCTTCAATTAGTTCCGGATTGTTTCTCAGCTCTTCAATTGACTCCCTTACATAACCTAAGACGATAGGTCTTGGTAAATCTAATTCGCCAAGGGCCTTTAAAGTTTTTTCAACTGCTGGAAGTTTACTAAGATCAGCCTTACTCATTTTAAGTTGCTTAAGATGCTCTAATTTTTGAGTTATTCCAGTGCTCACCTCAGATTATTTAATTAACCTTTTCAATTTTCAGCATGAGTTCTTTAAGTTCAGCCACTTTCTCTGGGAATTTTTTAGCTAAGTTATTAGTTTCACCAATATCTATTTCCAAATTGTAGAGTTCGTCATTTTTTTTCCGATTATCCTCAACAGCATACCCATAGAAATAGGCGTTAGGTTTAAGATATTTCCACTTCCCTTTTCTTACTCCTGCTTTATCAAAATAAAAGAAATTACGTCCTGTTTTTCTTTTTCCTGTTAATAGTTCGGTCTGATCAATTCCATCAATATGGATATCCTTAGGGAGATCAAACCCACATATGTTTGAGAAAGTAGGCATGAAATCTATTGTCGCAAAAATTGCATCAGAAATAACTCCTGGCTTAATTTTTTTCGGCCATTTAATGATACAAGGCAGCCTGTATCCGCCTTCGTAACACGAGCCTTTGCCATTTCTGAGAGGACCAGAATCCCCCCAAAAAATTGATTCTTTTGGATGGCCTTTTTTATGTTTCGTATATTTATCCTGATTCCATGGTCCATTATCGCTGGTATAGATGACCATAGTATTTTGAGTCAGCTTTAATTCGTCTAGAACGTCAAGTAATCTACCTGTCTCAAAATCAAATTCTTCCACGACATCACCGTATAACCCACCTTTAGACTTACCTTTAAATTTTTCTGATGCATCAATTATTGTATGCATCATTGTATGTGATAAATACAACAAGAATGGTTTGCTTGGGTCGCGTTTTTGTCTAAGAAATTGAATTGATTTTTCAGTATAGAGTTTCACTAGACTACTCATTTCTTTTATGACGACTGAAGGGTTGTTATTTTCATGAATAGAAACAACTCCATCATCGTTTGCCCCTAATGGCCCAAAGTAATAATCAAAGCCTTTGGCGTTTGGCATTCTCTCTTTGATGGCCTTTCGATTAGAAACATCCCATTTTCCAATACATGCGGTTTGATATCCTGAATCTCTCATGAGTTCAGAAAAAGTGATTTCAGACGCTGGCATGCTCCATCCACCACTTCTTATGGGATGCCTTCCCGTGAGAAGTGCTGATCTTGAGGGTCCACAGACTGTTTGCGAGTAAAAAGACGTAAACATGATTCCCTCACTCGCAAGCTGATCTAGTCTAGGAGTTTTGTTTTTTTTACTCCCATAGCAGGCCAAATCTCCATAGCCTTGATCGTCTGTAAAAATGATTACAACATTGGGCCGATGGTCAGAAAATGACTTAGATGTAGAGATTAAAAGAGTGAAAAAAATAAATAAAAGGGTCGGTTTCAAAACTCTCATTTCATATTGATAATGAGATAATAGATCGAAAAATCAACTCTGCTCTATAATCATTGATCATTTACAGGTTCCTTTAATTTTTTTGTAATTGATTGAGCATCCTTTATAGTTTGGTTGTCTAGAGTATGGATCGACTATCTGGTTTGTTAAAATGTTTGTCTCCTCATAGTGCATCGGCATAAATGCCTGTCCTTTATTTACAGTATTAGTGACAAATGCTGTAGCCGAAACGGTGCCTCGCGGCGAAGATATTTTTATAATATCTCCGTCATCAATATTTTTTTCGATTGCGTCAAATTCGTTGATTTCAAGGTAGCATTTTTCAGGATACATTTTTTTGAGTATATTTGATTTTCCAGTCCTTGTTCCTGTGTGCCATTGAGCAGAAGTCCCTCTTCCGGTCATCAAGACATATGGAAACTCTTTTGTGGCCTTCTCCGGATTAGATTTTGGCTGTTCATATACAAAAAAAGCTTTCTTCGTTTTTGTATAAAAAAGGCCGTCACTAAATAATCTTCTTTCACATTTAATGTCGGATGAATCAGTTTTTGATAAAGGCCATTGAATGCCTCCATGTTTGTCCAATTCCGAATAATCTTCTATGCCTGTGATATCACAAGGCTGTCCTGAGCTTATCCTTTTTAATATGTTGAACACGGACTCAGGGCTATTCCACTTATTAATCCAACTTTCGCAATTCCATTTTTTTGCTAATAGCCTGAAAATTGAAAAATCTGATAGAGCTATACCAGGA
>NZSO01000075.1 GCA_002696885.1 Verrucomicrobiales bacterium
ATGGGTCAGAACAAAGGTGATCCAATCCCGGCCAGTTTGGAAGAAGTTGTTTTATGTTAGTTTCGCACTCTTTTTTGTTTTGAGTTTTTTTGGTTTTCGAGGTGCCTTCATTAAGGCAAATGAGCTGACAGATGATGAATGGGGAAAAGTTTCAGATAGGATACAGGTTGGCGATGTTATTGCTTATAGCAAAGAGAAATGGAATGCTCGAAGAGAATTGTTCGCCAAAGGAAAAGCAACAGTCATTGGTTATAGACTCTTTAAATATGGTCACTTAGCAATTGTCGTAGAAGATCCCGATCAACCTGGAAGAAAAGTTTTATTTACAAGCCAAGGTCAAAAGGGAGTTAACATTGATGAAGACATTGATTCTCTAAGAACTCTCAATTGGGAGTCTTGGAGGCTTGATAAGTGGGATCGAATTGATATCAAAAAAATCAATGAAGGGGTTAAGAGTTGTAAGGAAAAATCTGGTCATTTCTTTGGGTATGACTATTCCGGCATGTTCTCTATATGGAATGAAAATCTAAAACCGGAAACTGTGAAGGATTTTGGCGATGAATACATTTGCTCAACTGCGGTGGTCACATTGCTTTACTTTGGTGGATTTGAAAGTGATTCAACGCCTCGGCGAGAATTTGACCTCATAACTCCTTTTCAGGTCGTTCGTGCAAAGGGGGCCTTTGTGGATAATTCCTCTATACCGAATCGTGAGTGATATCATTGAGTTTTCTGTTTGATTTGTTTAGACTCGTTGAATATGGATGAACTGTTTGAGCTTATTGAAAAACTGAGGGAAGAAAGGTCAATTAGTTCAGGAACCCAAGATGTCTTCAAGAAATTTATTGGCAAGGAATATGAAGCAAATCTTTCATTCATCTCTGCTTCTAGGACGTTCAGTTTGAGGTATGATGATTCTTATAGTAATGGCTATACGGTAAATGCATTGATTGAAGGCAAGGGTTGTGAGGTGAATGTCTTGTTCTTACCCGTGGAGAATAAAAAAATAGAGGAATTAAAGAAAGGTGAGAACTTTGAAGCTACGGTTTACTTTATAGAATACGACTCTTTGTATGAAAGAGCAGTCTTCGGAAGTAATCCCCAAATCATTTCAGAACCAGTAAGTTCACCTGAGTGGATTAACCGTGATATCGCCACATCTGAAGAATTGAAATCTGATGGTTCTGACTTAGATGAGTTGATTGCTGCAAAGTTAAACGATATTGAGGCTAATCAACCTACAGTTGCAGCGGATGTTCATAGTCTTGAAGTTGATGGAAAACTTAAATTAATACCGGCGAACAAAGTTGATTTAATTATACACGAAATTAATCAGGCAAAAAACTCATGGGTTTTCATGAGTGGAAATAATCAACAATGGTCACGAGAGTTTTTCAGTTACATAATCAATAGCGTTCCAATTAATGAGGGCGATAAGATAAAGCCACTTCAATTGTTTAAACATTGGAAGGGTAATTCTTGGAAAGAACAAAGTTTTATAAAGGCCCCAGATGCTTTACACAGATTGAAGCTTTATTTAGAGAATGATTCGAAGTTTGATGATACCTCTTCAATCAAATCTCTGCCAGACATATCTATAGATGCAGAACTTGATTGGAGTTCAAACAGGGTTTTTGAGCATGAGGACATAGATGATGTTGTAACTTATCTTAACAATTTTTCAAATTTTTGGACGTTAAGTGCCTCTTTAGGTGGCTCTTTTTATTCAGACTTTATTCAATACCTGCGTCCAGAGATTGATTCGGAAGGTGTGTTTGAGCGTTGGAGAAACGGTGAGCCAGTTTTAAGGGAGGTTATGAGTAGTGAAGTGGCAATGAAAAGAGCTGAAGCCTATTTAAAACAAAAAGACTATCTTTGTGCCGCTTATTATCAATTTTTAGAGGAAAAGGATTCTAAAGATAAATTTGATAATGTTCGTAAGCCTAAGGCGAAAGTCAGTAAGAGTAATTCAAAAAAAGGTAATGGTTTTTGGGCTTCTTTTTTAGCAATAACTTTCTTTGGATGGGTTGGAATGGCTGAAAATTTTATCGAAGGGGCAGTTGTGTTTTTCTTTCTTTTTATGATGGGTGCAGTATTTTTCACTCTAAAAATCACTAAATCATAAACTCTTGATATCGATAACCAAGATATTGAAGTATATTTAATAATCTTGGCGAAGACCTACGGGTTTCTTCAGAATCTCTGAAAATATAATGGCTTCTCTGGCCCCGCCATCTTGGCGCAGTTTTTTGATGATGGGGTGAATTGAAGAAGTTTGTTTGTTCCATATTTCATTGGAGCGCTTGGATTTTTTTTCAGTAATGAAATTCAAATTTTCACTGTCAGGAGTTCCCTCAGAATTTATAGATTCATGGTTAGTCGTTGCCTCTTCAATGATAGGGGGTGTGATTGGAATGGGTTCAACTTGCTTGGGCATCTCATTTCCGCCTAAGGCATCAATCAAATCTTTTAAGCCAAGACTCTCCTGGAATTGATTGTTAGGTTCATTGCTGAAGCTAATTTCAGGTTCCTCTGAATAATCTATTTCTTGTTGTTCCTGATCGGGAAGTATTCCTTTTTTTCTATCAGACCTTTCTTTTAGCTTGGTAGATACCCAATTCAAAAAAGTGATCACTAAGACCGCAATGATGAGTAGTTCCTGATCAAGCATTTCCTTGTGATTTTAGTAATGAAATATCAAATTAAACGCTCGGATCTTCACCGGCATTCTGACCGCCCTCACCAGCAATTGAATCTCTCATTTTGGTATCTGCGATCACATTTTTATATTTGGTGTAATCCATGATGCCAAGGTTCCCGTTTCTGAAGGCGTCGGCAATAGCCATGGGAATGTCAGCTTCAGCTTCGACCACTTTAGCTCTCATTTCTTGAGTTTTGGCCTGCATTTCCTGCTCGTTTGCAACAGCAGCTGCGCGTCGTACCTCTGCCTTTGCCTGAGCAACTTCTTTGTCGGCTTCTGCCTGTTCGGTTTGAAGTTTTGCACCAATGTTGTCTCCAACATCAACATCCGCGATGTCGATTGAAAGGATCTCGAAGGCGGTTGACGCATCAACACCTTTTTCTAAAACAAGTTTTGAAATGTTGTCTGGATTTTCAAGGACATCCTTGTGAGATCCTGCTGATCCAATCGAGGTAACGATACCCTCACCAACACGAGCGACAACAGTCTCCTCAGTTGCTCCACCAACTAGCCGTTCTAGATTGGTCCTTACTGTTACTCTTGCTCTTACACGCAGTGAAATTCCGTCTCTTGCCACAGCCTCTATTTTGTCTTTTCCTGAATCAGGGTTAGGACAGTCAATGACCTTAGGGTTGATGCTTGTTCTTACCGCTTCTAGAACTGTTTTGCCTGTACCTTTAACAGCGAGATCAATGGCGCAGGCGCGGTTATAATCGAGAGAAATACCAGCTCTGTCTGCAGCAATCAGAGAAAGTACGACGTCACCAACATTTCCACCTGATAAGTAATGAGTTTCGAGGTCATCTGTTTCATATTTGAGTCCTGCCCTGTGAGCTGTGATCCTAGCATCAACGATTAATTTGTTCGGTATTTTACGCAACCACATTCCGATAAGGCTCGGGAATGTTACAGGTGCACCAGAAAATCTTGCTTGAAGCCAGATTTTTAAAAAACTTCCAAAAACTGCCGCAATGACTAGAGCTACAGCAATAATTACTGCTCCAATAATAAATTTTAAATTGTCTGATGGTAAGATGGCTAATGTGTTGATCATGTGTCTAGTTCTTGGTTGTTTTGTGCTCGGACAATAAATTGATTATTCTTTATTTTGATTACTTTAATAGGGGTGCCTGCTTTAATGAAACCATTTTCTGCAACGAATTCATGNCTGNCTAATACATCTTTAATGTCGACTTTTCCCATTGGNTTCAAATCTGTTATTGTGNGACCTTCGGCTCCAATCANTTGNNTGCTTTTANTAGCNTCATCTTTNGAATTTGTTGTCTCCCTTATTAAAAGNCCCTTTGCCAGCGGCAATTTGTCAAAATAATTGAGCCAAGTTAGGAAGGTGATCATTGAGCCAATGAGAATGATAGAGACGAGAAGGAATCTCCCTCCAAAGCCATCAAATAAAGCGGGCATCTGTTCTGTAGTGAATACTAAGATGATTGATGTCATACTGGCAATTAAACCTAAAATCCCTAGAATTAGTCCTGGAAGAATGACCTCCAAGCAAATTAAAGTGATTCCTGCAACTGCAAATAAAACGATTGTGGTCATTACTTAGTTTCCATAATGTGAATATTTCATGCAAAATGTCAAAGTGTCTTAATTCTTATTGAAATGATTTATAAGAGTATCATCGCAGTAATTCTGGTCTTTTGGGCAACTATGACAGTTTGGCTTTTCACATCAACATACTACCCAGAATTTGAAAGGCTTCCTGAGGTGGAGCCAGCTCTAATACTGAATAAATTTCTTGAAAATGATGAAGTGACTCATCTTTTTGTTTATGAAGGTGAAAAAAATATAGGTGATGGAATGCTAAGTTCTAGATTAAATGATGATCTAACGAGTGAAGCTGAAGTGAGGTTTGTTGGAAAAGGTTACTTAAAATTTCCTGACAATAATACACGTATGGTGAACCTTCGAGTTTCGCTTCGTTTAGGAACTTCGCCTTTAAGAAGTTTAAAAGAAGTGAATTTTAAAATCAGTTTAAAAGACTCTGATATAGATATGATTTTTAGTTTTAATGCAGATTCGTACGATTTAAATTATAAAGTCTATCAGAGCGGTGAGATTATTGCAGATTCCAGTGGGGAAAATGAAAACCCTGAAGTCAAAGAGGCAAGATTGCTTCTTAAACTTCTTAAAGTTAATTCTAATGTTAATGAAAATAATACAGAGGGTATAGCTGAGGGAAGGTGGGGAAATATAATGATAGCCGGTCATCGAACTCCAGTATATTTTTTGCAATTGAATGCACCAACAATTGGGAAAATAAAAATTACGGTAAGCGAAGCAGGTGAATTTCTAGAAATGAAGACGCCTTTTGGTTATGATCTTAAATCAAAGGTGGTTTTGAATGGGAAGAAAGGAGTTCAAATATACTGATGATAAAAATTGAAGGTTTGAAAGTTAGCTATGGAGATTATGTCGCAGTCGATAATCTTAATTTAAATATCCAGAAAGGGGAGCTTTTCGCTTTTTTAGGTCCAAACGGAGCTGGAAAAACAACAACAATAAAGGCGCTGACAGGTTTATTGGCTCCTGATAGTGGTATTATTGAGATATGTGGGCACGACATAGATAAAGATTCACAAAAAGCCAAATCCCTAATGGGATATGTGCCAGACGTTGCGATCTTTTATGAAAAGCTGACATCAATTGAGTTTATGAAATTCATTGGTGATCTTTACGGCGTTGAAAAACAAAGACTATTCAATAATACATCTGAGTTATTTCAGACGATGGATCTTGAACCTTTTTCAAATACTCAAATCGAAGAGCTTAGTCACGGAACAAAACAACGGCTGGCCATTGCTGCTGCCTTGTGTCATGATCCAGAGGTTTTTGTTATAGATGAACCGATGGTTGGCCTGGATCCGTTGCATGCGAGAGTGGTCAAGCAAGAGCTTAAAAAACGCTGTCAGGACGGATTGACGGTTTTGATGTCAACTCACTTATTGAATGTTGCTGAGGAGCTTGCGGACAGAATTGGAATTATTGACGAGGGAAAGTTAATTTCATTGGGAACTCTTGAGGACTTAAGAAAAGGTGAGAATTCGGAAGCGCTTGAAGAAATCTTTCTTAAGCTATTTGACAAAGGAAACTCTGATCATGAAGGTCACTCTCAACAGGCATGATGAGTTCTGATTACTCTTTTAGAATTAATGATAGATTATATGAGATCAATGGAGAGCCAATAAGTTCGACCTTGGGTGATTTTCTCCAATTTAACACAATTACTTTTTCGAGCGAATTTGAGAGGTCAGGAACAATTGGAACACTACTTTTTATTGCAGAACATGATCACTACGGAGAACCTATTTATCGCTTTGTTTCTCCATACCTTGTTAATCTTGTAAAATTAGCGGATAGAGATTTGGTTGCAGTGGACTTATTACATGATGAGGAGTCGAGGGAGAATGTAGTTTTAAGTCATAATGAGTTATCTAAAGAATCAATCTTCGAAGAGTCATTAATCGCAAAGTTAACAGCTTGCATCAAGCATGAGAGCCATTCACTAGCTACCACTCTTGAAGCTTTACTCGATGCAAAAAGAATGAAGTTTACAGGCGCAGAGAGATTGATACATAAAAGGCCGTATTTCACTGAAACATTGACTTCCAAAGTCATTATGTTGAATGATGGTATGATCTTTTATGTGCCTACAACAATCACTGAGGCGATAAAAATAAAGACGTTAAATAGAAATGCTCGATATGTGTATGGGGGAAACATTTTAGAGAAAACTTCAGACAGTAAAAATGGAAAATATATTTCTTTAGCATCTATCCCAGAGCTGAGAGAAATTGAAAGCACTGATAAGTTTTGGGTTGCAGGTTCATCAATCTCTTTACGATCATTTTTTCAATACTTCTTTTGTGATGAGGCTTCTATAAAAGGAATGCTTTCGGAAGTAACCAGCCTTCATTTCATTAACAGTCATTCGATTAGGGATGTTCTGTATTCTGATTTACAATTCACTCAATTCGCTGAGATTTTAGTTTTTTTGTCTGCAGAACTAGTGTTTAGGAGCCTTGAAGATGAAATAACAATCGTTGTTAATGATATAGCTTCGCTCAAAGAGTTTATTGAGTGCACTCATGAAGGGTTGTTGATCTCAATCAATGTTCCCAAAAAACAAAATCATATTGAATTTGGAGTAAATAATAATGCATTGAAAGAAGGTAAAAAAGAAATCTTTGGTTTTGACGTGCTACTGAATTGTGAGGACCGAATTATAGAAAGATTATTGATTGGTTGATAATTTGTTGGAAATAGTATGAATGAATTACCATTGGAAGTAGCCTATGTTCGATCTCCTTATGATCTTGCAGAGATAACTTCAGTTGAAGTTAACGAAGCATTAAAGCTTCCGGGAGTAGTTTCGGTTATTAAAGCTAAAGATATTCCTGGTCAGAATAATGCGTTTGGAGGTGCCGATGAATTCCAGTTGATTGCGGAGGAGTGGGTTAACTATATGGGACAAATCGTTGCAATTGTTGTTGCAGAAAGTGCCGAAATCGCTGATGAAGCCGCTTCCCTTATATCCGTGGAATATAAACCGCTTCCTCCTATTTTGGGATTGCCAGAAGCTGATGCTTTAAATAGTACTCATTGCAAGCCTGAGGAATCAATTTCAGCTGATAATAAACCCAATGACGATGAGTTGACTTTTTTTGAGTTGAAACACTCTTTTCAAGGGCAGCGGGATGTATCTGATTTCGGATTTGTTACAGCAGAGCCCAACGGAGAAGGAGGCTTTCGAATAAAATCAAATAACCCTGGAGGAGATAATGCCTCTCTCGCTTTATCAAAGGTATTAGATCTTGAAAAAACTCAGATTCATTTTGCTTCATCAAGCGAGAATTTATCATATAAGTCTGCGGCTATGAGTTGTTACCCAATGTTTGCTATTGCAGCCTTATGCGCATCAATAACCGGGAAAAAGATAAAAGTAAATCCAGACTCATTGTTTGATGGGCTTAATTTTATTGGGTGTGGATCTGCGGAGGTTGTATCAAGTATTGGTTTTGACGGAAAAGGAAAGATCAAATCATTTGAATCCAATATAAAACTTGATTGTGGGGCTGAACTTGGGTCTTCACGTCAATTTTTGTCTGGATACATTAGGGCCTTAAAAGGGGTGGGGGAGAGAGCTAAATTGTTGATTAGTTTTGAGCAATTTAAAACCAACCAAATGCCGAGCATGAGTATGGAAAAAGATGGGTTTTGGATTGGGCTATTGGTTTTAGAAAATGCTATCAATCAAATGGCTAAGCTCAGATCAGAATCGGTTAATAAATCTCGAGAGAGTAACATGAATCCCGGCAAACTTTATGGTAGGCTAAAAAAGATTTATTCAAAAAAAATTGAAGAGGTCAAAGATTTTAATCGTAACAATGATCGTGTTAAAAAAGGGCTCTACCTATTTAATATAAATTTATCAAATGAGCCTGATCAGACTAAAGATTCCAAGGCTAATGGCGCTATTCTCTCAGAGGTTGTGATTGATGGGGAGAATGAATCAATCTTTTTATCATATTCAAATATAGTACAAGAATTCAATTCAAGGAACTCATATAATCAGAATAGATCCATTTCAGTGGCATTGTTTTTAGAGGGGTTAAAGCGTTTACAGAACAAAAGGTTTTTTAATCTGTATCAGTTTGAAGTTAACCTGTTCCCTGAAGAGTTGTTCTGCGATGTGATTTCAGTGAATGAGGAAACTGTTGAA